>JBILVU010000188.1:0-9310 GCA_044370285.1 Prosthecobacter sp. | reverse complement strand
TCCCAAACCTCTCATCCCCGATAATCTCATGAACGCCTTCGCCCCTTCCTCCTCCTCCTCCACCGCCAACGAAACCTCCCTCGGCTGGAACCACATGCCCGCCTACGGCGAGGTCATGAGCGAACTCAAAGGCATCGAGTTCATGGGAATCCCCTCCATGCAGGCTCCCGCCAGCAAGACGAACCTCTTCATGGAATCCTTCTGGAACAGCGTGCGAGGCCAGTTCCTCGCCCTCGCCGCGTGAGTCTCACGCAACGGCGCACAGTTCGGTGACGTTAATCGAGGTGAAGATCAGGCTTTCGCCAGCCAAAGAATACCGGTGGCGGTGACTTGGATGTTCTTCTTCACGGGGGTGAGTTTCGTCGATTCAAGCGTCAGACTGGCCGGATCATACTGATCGCGGATCTTTTGGGTTTCGTCGGCCAGTTGCTTCTCGAGTTCGGCCATATCGGCCTGGAGGGCTTCCAATTCGGTTTCAGCCGCAGCGGCTTCTCGACGTTCCTTCATGACGCGGGAGGCACCAGCGATGCTGCTACTGGCGGCGGTAATGCCACTTTTACGGCCAAAAATAGCCCCAAGGATGCCGCCGCCGATGGAGACAACGGTGCTCATCGTAGCGCTGCTAGCCTGGGCTTTTTGCGTTTCGACCTTCGCCATGGCCTTGGTGGCTTTGTCTTCGAGGGACTTCGTGGCTTTCGCGGTTTTGGCGCGGAGTTCTTCGATGGCGGCATCGCGTTGCTCGCGGGCGGTTTGAGTCACGCGGGCTTTGAATTCGTCCTGCTTTTCGCCGGGGTTGGAGTAGGCCTCCAAAAGCGGGCTGTAGAAGACTTCGAGCGTGTGATTGGCATACACCCAATCAGTGAAGTCCTTTTTGATGCTGGTGTAGGTGCTGGATTTCAACGCCGGGCCGGGCAGATCGGCGTAAGCGGCATTTTCCTTCGGCTCGCTGTCGAACTTCGAAAGGTCGTCGTCCTTCGGGATGTCCACGAACTTGTCCCAGAGCACTTTTTGCTTCTCGATATCGATCTGGTTCACCAGCGTGACGATGCTCTTGCCGCTGATTTTGCGCTTGGCGTCATCAAACACCACCGTGGCACTGCGGAGGATCGCGGGCGTGTAGGTGAGGCGTTCGCCGTCTTCGTCGCTGGGCTGAAAAAGCTCCGTGGTGTCCTCGGGGAGCTTTGGACGCGTGGTGTTGCGGTCTGCGGCTGATGACCTGGCTCCGGGAGGGGCGAATCCATCGTCCTCGGCGGTGGCTTTTTCTTCCTTCGCCGGGCGGATTGGGTCCATGAGGGCTTTGATCTGATTGCGAGCGAGCGGGCCGCTGAGGTAGCTCAAAATCCAGCGCACATGGAAAACGACCGGCGCATCCTCGTGGACGTTGTTCATGAGGAAAACGCGGGCACCGAGTCCGGCAAGGGTTCGCTCCATGAGTTGGCGGTCAAACTTGCCACCCGCCGTGTTGGCGGCACCTTCGAGACCGTCGAGCACGCGCATTTTGTCACGCTCCGTCTGCAACCGGCCAAGCCACCAGGTGCCGATGTTCGCCAGAGCCTTGTAATCGAGGTCCGCAGGGTTCTGCGTGGCCAACAGGATGCCGAGACCGAAGGCGCGAGCTTGCTTGAGCAGGATCATCATCGGCTTCTTCGACGGCGGCATGGCCGTGGGTGGCAGGTAGCCAAAGATTTCATCCATGTAGAAGAGCGCACGCAGGGAGGTGGTACCCTGCTGCGTGCGCATCCAGCCGAGGAGCTGATTGAGCAGCAGCGAGACGAAGAACATGCGCTCCGTGTCACTCAGGTGAGCGATGCAGAAGATGGTCACGCGAGGCTTGCCCTCCTTCGTGTAATACATGCGCTGGATGTCCAGCGGCTCGCCCTCTAGCCAAGTGCTGAAGCCGGGGCTGGCGAGCAGGTTGTTGAGCTTCATCGCGAGCGGCGTGCGCTTGGCCTCCGGCATGAAGCTCTCCAGATCGACGACGCCGATCTTCCGAATCGGCGGCTGCTGGATATGACGCACGAGGTTTTCGAGCGTGAGGTTTTGCCCCTTTTTCCAGCAATGCGCGACGATGTTGCTGAGCAAGATGTGCTCCGGCGACTGAATTGGGTCCGCCTCGATGTCCATCAGACCAAGCATGGAGGAAACGGTGCTCTCGATGCGATCCGCGAGCGCTTCGGCATCATCAAGAACCTCCGCAGGCGGGCAATTGAGCGAACTCAAAATGGAAACCGGCAGCCCCGCATTGCTACCCGGCGTGTAGATCGCCATATCGACCGTCTCGCGCAGCTTTTTGATGCGGTCCGCGCTTTGCCCCCAATCGCCGAGGCCTTTCTGCCAGGTCGCCGCCTGGGAGGCAGCGTAATCATCGGGCGACTGGCCTTTGCGGCGTGCTTCATCCTCATTGATCCACGGGCGAAACTCCTGAGCGCTGAGATTCGGAAATGAGAGCAGCGCATTCCCCAGATCGCCCTTCGGGTCGATGGCGATGAGCGGCACGCCGTCGATGGCAGCCTCTTCGAGCAAAGCGAGGCAGAGGCCCGTTTTACCGCTGCCCGTCATGCCGAGCACGACGCCGTGCGTGACGAGATCCTTCGAATCATAGAGCACGAGGTCCTCTTTGATCTTTTTGGCTTCCAGATCGTATTCGCGGCCGAGGTAGAAGCTGCCGAGCTTTTCGTATTGATCAGGGGAGATGGGCATGGCTGTTGGGGAAAAAGGTGCCGCAGGATGGCGGAGACATGACGAAATGGGAATTGGAAAATCCGATGGATGTGAAGGTTCAGCGTCGGCCTTCCACCCACCGCGCTACAGCGAGTGACATCTGGCGGATGAGTTCATCGCCATGCACCGGGCTAGCGTGACCGGCATTCACGGCGAGGGCGATGAGGTAGCAGGGGCCGTTTTGAGCACGGGCGTCGATGCAGGCCAGGTCGAGGGCATAGTTGCTGATCAGGCCTGACTTGTGAAAATAGCGTGCGTTTGGAAACATCGTCTCTGCAGCGCCCTTCCACGCGGAGGGGCCAGAGTCCGCGCCAGAGGTCTCGAGGCCCGTGAGCCCATCGCCACCTTCACGGAGGAATCGGACCTGCTCACTCGTGAGGCGAAATCGTTCCGCTGGCTCGATTTGATCATGAAACATCACCCGCCGCAGCGTGTCACAGAGCTCGCGAGTGGTGGTCATGTTGCCCGTCTTGGAGTCGATGATCGTGCAGCCCCTTTCGGCGGCATAAAACCGGCCCTTCCATTGATGAGTGAGCGTGACGCTCGGGTGGACCACACGCTGCGGCTCCTCCCGAAGGTAGGCCCAAGGCCGCGCGGCGGTGTAGCCCCGCATGAGCGCCGCCTTGGGAAAGCCGCGCTCTGCCGTGAAAAAGTGCTCGTGAAGCCAGTCGATGCCGGTGAGGCGCAGCAGCAGGGTGTAATCCTCGTTCGACGAGCGGCGGAACACCTCCGAGATCATCTCCCGCGGCGTGCGGCCAACATCGGTGATCCATCGGCCATCTTTGTCCTGATGCTGAAAGGTCAGCTCGGCATCCAGATCGATGCGCTGCTTGTTCAGCAATTCGATGGCCGCGATGGCGGCGGGCAGCTTGATGGTGCTCGCGGGCCAGAAATCCGTCTTCCGCCCAGTGTCGCGGTAGTCGTGCCATTCAAAGACCGTTTTGCCCACTTCCTCTTTTACCTGGCACACCGTGCCCCACTTTCCCAAATTGGGCGCGACAGCATCCAGTGCGGCATCCAGCGACGGATCGGCCCAAACAAGGCGAGAGATCACAAGCAGGCAAAAAATGGGCAGACGCATGGGCAAGTGAACCGATGGTAAACCGCCAAAGGCATCGTCAAGACACCTTTCCAGTTTTCGATACACCGGTTTGCGGCATGGTACCTTCTATCCAATCACGCGAGCCATGTCTGAAACGCCCGTTCCTACCCCCGCCGCCACCGAGTCTCCACGACGCGGGGGAGGCTGTTGGAAGTGGGGCTGCCTTTCGCTCGTTGTTTTCATCCTCGCAGGCGGAGTGCTCGCTTGGCGCCTGGTGGATCGAGGATTTGATTTTGCGAGCTACGGCCTTCACTGGCTAGCGGAACTGCCCGGCAGGCTGAGCCACACGCACATCACGGAGACTTTCCGCCAGGAGGTCACGCGTGTCGTTTCCACGGATGGCGATGTGCTGGAGCTAGCCACCATGGAGACCAGCGAGGTGGTGACCAAGGCCGATTCTCTCACCGTCTTCAACGACCTACTCTACCTCGGCACCACCGAGAGCGAGATCCGCGTGCCGGTGGTGTATCGCTTTCATTTGAAGCTCTCCGACGACTGGCGTCTCAGCGTCAAAGACGGCCGCTGCATCGTCATCGCCCCGGCGATCCGGCCTTCCTTGCCCCCGGCGATCCGCACGGATGGCATGGAAAAGAAGACCGAGGCCGGTTGGCTGCGCTTCAATGCCACGGAGAATCTCGACAAACTCGAAAAAGACCTCACGCCCATGCTAGAAAAGCGGGCCGGCTCTCACACACAAATCCCCGCCGTGCGGGAAAACTGCCGCAGTTCCGTGGCCAAATTTGTCCGCACCTGGCTGCTGCGTGAATCCGGCTCCGATGGCTCGATCAAGGACATCGTCGTCATCTTCCCCGATGAGCCGGAGGTCAAAGAAGCCGAGGCCGCCGCAGCGAAACTGCCCGCACATCCCGTCGTCGAAAGTCCGGCTCATTGACGAACGGCCTCACTTTGCGCTTGGCACGCCGCCGCGAGTCTCTAAGACATGCGGCCCATGACTCCCACCACCGCCCTCCTCGCCAGCGCCGTTTGCGGCTACCTCTGCGGATCGCTGCCGTTTGGTTATTGGGCTGGCAGGCTGCGCGGGATCGACATCCGCCAGCACGGCAGCGGCAACATCGGTGCCACCAATGTCATCCGCGTGCTCGGCAAGCCCATCGGCATCCCCGTTTTCCTGCTCGATATGCTCAAAGGCTGGCTGCCCGTCTTTCTGGCTGCCCATTGGATGAACGGCACCGGGGCGGCGGACGAGATGATCTCCACCGCCAAGGTCGTCGGCGGCTTTTCGGCCGTGCTCGGGCACATGTACACCTTCTGGCTCTCCTTCAAAGGTGGCAAAGGCATCGCCACGACGGCGGGTGTGCTCCTGAGTTTGTCACTAGCCGGTTTCGCCGGTGCCGTGGCCGTGTGGGTGGTGGTGTTTTTTGCCACCAAATATGTCTCGCTGGCCTCCATCACCGCCGCGCCCGCCGTGCCCGCCGTGATGGCGTTCATGATGTGGCGTGAAGGGAAATGGGACGCGGTGATGCTCGCCTTTGGCATCGTCGTCATGGTGCTCGCCATTTGGAAGCATCGCTCCAACATCCAGCGCCTGCTCGCAGGCACGGAAAACCGCGCCGGAGCCAAAAAAACACCCGCCTCATGAATTCCCTTCCTGCCATGCAAAGCGCCGCCGTGATCGGCGCAGGGAGCTGGGGCACCACCCAGGCTGCGATGCTCGCCTGGCGTGGCATTCAGGTGCAGTTTTGGGGGCGTGATGCCAGCCTGATGGCTGAAATCGCCGCCACGCGGAAAAACCCGCGTTACCTGCCGCACCTCGAACTTCCCTCCAAGGTCGAGGTGGTGACAAGCGCCGCCGATTTGAAGCCCGTGGACATGCTCGTCTTCGTCGTGCCTTCCAAAGGCATCCGCGAGGCCGCCGAGCTTATCGCCACCACGCCGGCCGCGAAGAGCCGTGTGGTCGTTTCCTGCGCCAAAGGCATCGAAATGAATACCGGCCTCCGCATGAGCCAGATCCTCGCGGAATCGCTCCCGCAAAGCACGCTGGCCGTACTCACCGGTCCGAATCATGCCGAGGAAGCCGCCGCCCAGCTCGCCACCGCCGCCGTCGTCGCCTGCCAAAACGACAACATCGCCAAAGCGGTGCAGAGCTGCTACACCCTGCCCTTTTTCCGCTGCTACACCACCGATGACATCACCGGTGCCGAGTGGGCCGGAGCCATGAAAAACCCCTACGCCATCGCCGCCGGCATCGCCCTGGGCCTCAAACTCGGCGATAACGCCATCGCCGCCCTCGTCACCCGTGCCCTCGCCGAGATGGTGCGCCTCGGTGTCGCCATGGGTGGGCGCATGGAGACCTTCTACGGCCTCAGCGGCGTCGGCGATTTGATGGCCACCTGCTACTCCGAGCACAGCCGGAATCACCGCGTGGGCCTGCTGCTCGGTCAGGGCCAGCCGCTGGAGCAAATCCTCTCCAGCACCCGCATGGTGGCCGAAGGTGTCTTGAACACCGCCAGCCTTCACCAGGCCGCCCGGGCTCGCGGCGTCCGCACGCCGTTGCTCGATGAAATCCACGCCGTGCTTCACGAGGGCAAATCCGCCCGTGAAGGCATGAAAGCGCTTCTTTCCCGTGATCCACGCCCCGAGGCGGATTGAGTCCATGGAGCTCTCTCGTCCCTCTTGGCGACGCCACAACGAAAACGATTTCGCGCCATCATTTGACGCACCTCCCAGACCATGCAAGATGCCGCGCTTTCCGGCCAAAGTAGCACGAGTTTTCCAACTCGTTCAGCCCCCCGAAAGCGCCCAAATCATACGCTTTCTCCCCGACATTCGTCATTCCTCATTCTGGTTTCGTCATTTCCCCCACCCCCATGCCCAAAGACACCTCCATCAAACGCATCCTCGTCATCGGTTCCGGCCCCATCGTCATCGGCCAGGGCTGTGAGTTCGACTACTCCGGCGTCCAGGCCTGCAAGGCCCTGCGCGAGGAAGGCTATGAGGTGGTGCTCATCAATTCGAACCCTGCCACGATCATGACCGATCCGGAGTTCGCCTTCCGCACTTACATCGAGCCGATCACGCCGGAGATGGTGGAGAAGATCATCATCAAAGAGAAGCCCGATGTGCTCCTGCCCACGCTCGGCGGCCAGACGGCGCTGAACACCGCGATGTCGCTGCATCGCGCCGGAACGCTGGAAAAGCACGGCGTGCGCATGATCGGCGCAAAGCCGGAGGCCATCGAGAAGGGCGAGGACCGTCTGCTCTTCAAAAACGCCATGCTCAAAATCGGCCTCGACCTGCCGCAGTCCGGTGTGGCGCACAACATGGAGGAGGCCCGCGCCATCGCGGAGCAGATCGGCACGCTGCCGCTCATCATCCGCCCCGCTTACACGCTCGGTGGCACCGGCGGCGGCATCGCTTACAACAAGGAGGAGTTTGAAACCATCACGGCCAGCGGGCTCGATCTCTCGCCGGTGACGGAAGTGCTCATCGAGGAGAGCTTGCTCGGCTGGAAGGAGTTCGAGATGGAGGTCATCCGCGACAAGGCGGACAACTGCGTCATCATCTGCTCCATCGAAAATCTCGATCCCATGGGCGTGCACACCGGCGACTCGATCACCGTGGCACCGATCCAGACGCTCACGGATCGCGAATACCAGATCATGCGCGACTTCTCCTTCGCCTGCATCCGCGAGATCGGCGTGGAGACGGGTGGGTCCAACATCCAGTTCGCCGTGCATCCCGACACGGGCCGCATGATCGTCATCGAGATGAATCCGCGCGTCAGCCGCAGTTCCGCGCTCGCGTCCAAGGCCACCGGTTTCCCCATCGCGAAGATCGCCGCGAAGCTCGCCGTCGGCTACACGCTCGATGAGCTGAAGAACGACATCACGCGCCACACGCCCGCCGCGTTCGAGCCCACCATCGACTACGTCGTCACCAAGATCCCGCGTTTCACCTTCGAGAAGTTCCCAGGTGCCAACGAAACGCTCACCACGCAGATGAAATCCGTCGGTGAGGCCATGGCCATCGGCCGCACGTTCAAAGAGAGCCTCCAAAAGGCCCTGCGCAGCCTGGAGATCAAACGCTTCGGCCTCATCGGCGATGGTGCCGACAAGGAAGTCGATGACGAGACGCTCACCACCAAGCTCACCGTGCCCAACGCCGAGCGCATCTTCTTCCTCGGCCAGGCCTTCGCGAAGGGCTGGGATGTGGAGAAGGTATTTTCGCTCACGAAGATCGACCGGTGGTTCTTGAGGCAGATCAAAGAAATCGTTGAGGTTTCATCAGGCTTGTCAGCAGTCGCAGATTTGAACGGTGCCGTGGATCAGTTCGCTGATCTTGCTGCGACCAAAGATTGGCTCAAGCTGCCAGAAGGTTTCGCACAAAAAGAAACAGGGTTCCCTGCGCCGATGCTTCGCCAGTTGAAGAAGATGGGCTTTTCCGATCTCCAGATCGCTAAAGGCCAAGGCATCTCTCAATCAGAAGCTCGTGCTCATCGCAAAGCCGCTGGAGTCATCCCCACCTACCGCCTCGTGGACACCTGCGCCGCCGAGTTCGAGGCCTTCACGCCTTACTACTACTCCACCTACGGCATCGAGGACGAAGTGCGCGACAACGACCGCAAGAAAGTCATGATCCTCGGTGGCGGCCCGAACCGCATCGGCCAGGGCATCGAGTTCGACTACTGCTGCGTCCATGCCAGCTTCGCCCTGCGCGAGCTCGGCTACGAGACCATCATGGTCAACTCCAACCCCGAGACCGTCTCCACCGACTACGACACCAGTGACAAGCTCTACTTTGAGCCCCTCACGCTCGAAGACGTGCTCAACATCTACGAGCGCGAAAACGTCAACGACCAGGTGCTCGGCGTCGTCGTCCAGTTCGGTGGTCAGACCCCGCTGAATCTCGCCAAAGGCCTCGAAGAAAACGGCGTCCGCATCATCGGCACCTCGCCGAAGAACATCGAACTCGCCGAAGACCGCAAACTCTTCGCTGCCCTTCTCGACACGCTCGGCCTCCACCAGGCCCCCAGTGGCACCGCCACCAACCTTGAGGAAGCTCTCGTCGTCGCCAATCGCGTTGGTTTCCCCTGCCTCGTCCGCCCCAGCTTCGTGCTCGGTGGCCGCGCCATGCAGATCGTCTATAACGAAGTCGAGCTCACCACCTACATGCGCACCGCCGTGGACTATGGGGATGCCGCGCAGCAGCCTGCCTCCGGCAACGCCCACACCGCGAACAAACCCATCGTCTCTGCCAGCCACCCCATCCTCATCGACCGCTTCCTCGAAGACGCCACCGAGGTCGATGTCGATTGCATCAGCGACGGCGAAACCACCGTCATCGGTGCCATCATGGAGCACATCGAAGAAGCCGGCATCCACTCCGGCGACAGCGCCTGCGTCATCCCGCCCTTCAGCCTCAGCAACTCGATGCAGGACCGCATCCGCGACGCCGCCAAGAAGCTCGCCAAAGCCCTCAACGTCCGTGGCCTCATGAACATGCAGCTCGCCGTCAAAGGCGACGACT
>JBILVU010000069.1:0-29378 GCA_044370285.1 Prosthecobacter sp. | reverse complement strand
TTGAAGCCTGCGGGCTACACGACCGGCATCGTGGGCAAATGGCATCTCGGCGACACGGCGCCGGAGTTCATGCCGTTGGCGCGTGGCTTTGATTTCGCGATGGGAACGGTCGGAAACCTCGGCGAGGGCAAAGGTCCGTCGTTTTATCGCGGCAGCGAGCTGTTCCAAGAGCTCGAAGGCGCTCCGGTGACCTCGCCGGTTTATGCGAAGGAGGCCTGTGGCTTCATCGACGCGAACAAGGACAAGCCATTCTTCCTGTATCTGTCGTTCAACGCCGTGCACTCGCCCATCGTGGCCTCGCCGCATTGGATGGAGAAGTTCAAGCACCTCGACAAACGCCAGCAAGCCTACGCCGCGCTGATTGGCGAGGCAGACGAGGCCATCGGCACGGTGATGACGAAACTGCGCGACCTCAAGCTGGAGGAAAACACGCTCCTCTTTGTCATCAGCGACAACGGTGGCGCGAATGCGCTCGCGGAGCAGTCGGGGCTGCGTGGCTCGAAGTGGTTCGTGTGGGAAGGCGGCATCCGCGTGACGTGGATGGCGCAGTGGAAGGGCACGATCCCCGGCAATCGCGTGGTGAATGACCCCGTGATTCAGCTCGATGTGCTACCGACGGCGCTGGCGGCGGCAGAAAGTAGCCCTCTCGCTCCGCGAGAGGAGCAAGACGTGTCGAAGGCTGACAAAGCGAATGATTCATCGCAAGCGTCACAAGCAGGAGAAGCCTCCAGCTCATCTCGACGGAGCGAGATGGCTACTGTACTGGATGGCGTGAATCTGCTCCCGCTGCTCAAAGGCGAGACTGACAAACTCGCGCCACGTGAGCTTTACTTCCGTTTCGGCGTGCAACACGCCGTGCGGCAGGGCGATTGGAAGCTCGTGAAGGCTTCCAAGGACATGGAGCCGATGCTGGTGAACCTCGCCACCGATCCCGGCGAGCAAAAGGACCTCAGTGCCGAGAATCCCGCGAAGAAAGCCGAGTTGACTGCTCTTTTCGAAAAGTGGAACGCCAGCATGCAGCCGCCGCGTTGGGAGGACCAACGCTGGAACGGCGATCCGGATCGCAAAGCCGACAAGAAGCCCAAAAAGGGCAAAAAGAAGGCGAAGTGACATTTTTGTCGAATCACTGCCTTCGGAGCAATCATTGGACGAACTTTGGAATCCTGGGATAAAAGGTGCTCTCATGAGAGACCTCTCGGGCATCCACAGCATGAAATCTGACTCCCTTCATCCATCGCCAAACAGGCGGCGCTTCATCGGGCAGATGTGCGGCCTCGGTGCCGTCGCCAGCGGGATGATGCCAACCTTCCTCGAAGCCAAAGACGCCATGCAAACCATCGCCAATCCACGACTTTTCACCTTCATCGGCGGCGACTCGGGCGCTTGGCAGGTCATCGCTCGCAAAACGGTCATCGGTGAGCCATTGCCGACGGTGAAGCGCCTGGACATCGTCATCGGCGAGGTCAAAGAGCTGCCAGAGAATGCTCTGTGGAAGCTGAGCGGTGTCACAAGCAACGAGCGCTACGTCACTCGACCCGAGAAGGACCAGCTCGCGGCAAAGCAGGTCACGATCGGTCGGCCAGAGGCCACGCACGCCGCGATGATCCCGATTCGGAAGAACTCCAAATGGTGGGCGCTGACCCAGGATGAGCGACGCGCCATCTTCGAAGAGAGTTCCCACCACATCAAAATCGGCATGAAGTATCTGCCTGCCATTGCCCGCCGCTTGCACCACTGCCGTGACATGGCCGAGCCGCAGCCCTTCGACTTCATCACCCTGTTCGATTACACCAAAGCCGACTCCACCGCCTTCGAAGACATGGTCGCCGAACTGCGCACCACCGAAGAATGGAAATACGTCGAACGCGAGATCGACATTCGCATGGTGCGTGACGTGAAGTAAAATGATGAACATCTCGTCAGCCTCAAGGCTGTTAAAAGGCCTGCTAGTCTGTTCACTTTTCCAATCCGCTCTGGGATGTCTGTGTCCTACTTTCATGGCTTGACCATTTCGACGGCTTCCGTCAGCATCAGCAGCCATGAAATTCAGCCTGATCGCCACTGCCTTTGCCTTGGTCACCTCTGCCGCCGTCGCAGGTGACAACTACCTCGTTTATTTCGGCACGAACACGAATGCCAAAAACGGCTCCAAGGGCATCTATGTCGCTCGGTTCAACAGCAGCAGCGGTGATCTAGCCAAACCGGAACTGGCTGTGGAAGCGGGCAATCCTGGCTTCCTCTCGATTCATCCTTCAAAGAAGTATCTCTATGCCATTGGTGATGTCACCACGCCGGATGGCAAGAAGGGTGGCGGCATCAGCTCCTTCTCGATTGAGGCCAAGACAGGCAAGCTGACGCTCCTCAACCAGCAGAGCGCCATCGGCAGCGGTCCCTGTCATGTGAACGTGGATGCTACCGGCAAGATGGCTGCTTTGGCAAACTACGGCAGCGGCAGCGTGGCCTCTTATGCCATTGGCGCGGAAGGAAAAGTCTCGGAGGCCGCGAGCTTCATCCAGCATGAGGGCAGCAGCGTCGATCCGAAGCGTCAAGGCGGCCCGCATGCGCACAGCGTGAATTTCAGCCCGGACAACCGCTTCGCCTTCGCCTGCGATCTCGGGCTCGACAAAGTGCTCATCTACAAGGTCGATCCCGCCACTGGCAAGATGACGCCGAATGAGCCTGCCTTTGCCAAAACGCCCGCCGGAGGTGGCCCGCGTCATTTGGCCTTTCATCCGAGCGGCAAGTTTGTTTTCGTGAACAACGAGATGGCGATGACGGAGACTGTTTTTGCCTACGACACGGCCTCCGGTGCCATGACCGAGGTGCAGACCGTATCCACGCTGCCAGAGGCAGATCGCGGCAAGCCCGGCTTCAGCACGGCGGAGACCTTGGCGCATCCGAACGGCAAAAATGTCTATGTTTCCAATCGCACGCACGACACCATCGCCGTGTTTGCCTGCGATGCGGCCACAGGAAAGCTCACGCTGATCCAAAACGCACCCGTCGAAGGACAGATCCCGCGGAACATCTGCCTCGACCCGACTGGCAAGTGGCTCATCGCCGCCCATCAGAACAGCGGCACCGCCGCACTCTTCAAAGTGGACGCGGAAACCGGCAAACTCACCTTCACCGGCACCAAGGTCGAAGTCCCTGGCAGCATCTGCGTGCGTTTTCTCGCGGTGGATTGAGGCCTTCTCCCTCAGGCCTCCGAAAAAAGTTTCAATCGGGTGGTAACATGGCGGAGGAAAATCTGTGGATACGGGTGGGGCATGTGGCGAGCAGCTTTTTGAGCGTGTTATCACCGGCGGTGTGATGGGCATTGTCTATGAGGCGAAGGCGCTCAGCGCCTTTGATTCTCCCGTCCTCATTCTTCAGCGAGTGAAGTCTGGGGCGGATGCAGGAAGAATGCCTCGCCAAGGAAAGCGCTAAGGGCACACCCACCTACACGCCCGCAGGAACGCATCACCGGTCACTGCTCTCCGCTTTATGCCCGAGCGTCAGGGCGCTGAAAACCATCGTGAGCACACAGCAGATGCTCATGGTGATGATGACGCCGCCCCAGCCCCAGTGATCGGCGATCCAGCCGACGCCCGTGCCAGCGAAGGCGCTGCCGAAGACGTAGCCAAAGAAGCCGGTGAAGCCTGCGGCGGTCCCAGCAGCCTTTTTCGGCACCATGTCGAGCGCTTGCAGACCAATGAGCATCACCGGTCCGTAGATGAAGAAGCCGATGGTGATGAGCGCGGCGACATCGATCCACAGCGGGCCGTTGCGATTCAGACCGTAGGCGATGAGGCCGAGCAGCGTGGGGATCATGAAAAGGATCGTCGCGGGAGCACGACGAGATTTGAAGACCTTGTCGGACAACCAGCCGCACAAAATCGTGCCCGGCACGGCGGACCACTCAAAGCAGGCCCAGGCGGTGCTGGATTGCTGGAACGAGAAGTTCTTCGCGGTTTGCAGGTAGGTCGGAATCCAGTCCACGACGCCGTAGCGCACGAAATAGACGAAGGCGTTCGCGGTGGCGATGGCCCAGAGCAGCTTGTTGTTGAAGACGTGGTCGAAAAAGATCTCGCGGAAGGTGAAGGTGCGCTCGTGCTCGGCGCTGTAGTTCGGCGGGTAGTCGTTTTTGTATTCCTCGATGGGCGGCAGGCCGCAGCTTTGCGGTGTGTCGCGGATCAAAACGAACGCAGCGACAGCCACGACGGTGGAAACCATCGCGTTGAAGTAAAACTTCGCGCCCCAATCGTGAAACATCGTCACGCCCCACAGCGCGATGGTCGCCACGAGAGCCCCGCCGACGTTGTGGGCGACATTCCAGATCGAGACGGCGCGTCCGCGTTCCTTGGTGCTGAACCAATGCACCATCGTCTTGCCGCACGGAGCCCAGCCCATGCCATTGAACCATCCGTTGAGCGTTTGCAGCACGATCATGGCCGTGAGCGAGAGGTAGATCTCCTTCACGAAGCCAAACACCATCAGCACCGCGCAGGAGAGCAGCAAACCGAGCGGCAGAAACCAACGCGGATTGCTTTTGTCCGACACGCTGCCCATCAGGAACTTCGAGGAGCCGTAAGCGATGCTCAAACCGGTCATCGCGGTGCCCAGTTCGGCCTTGGAGTATTGCGGGTAGTCTTTCAGTATGTCCGGAATGGCGAGCGAGAAATTTTTTCGCACGAGGTAGTAGGCTGCGTAGCCGAAAAAGATGCCCGCGAAGACCTGGAGCCGCAGTCGGCGATAAACTGGGTCGATTTGAGCCTCCGGCAGTCGTGGCGCATGCGGGGCAGGTTGGAGAAAGGCGAACATAAACCGGTATGCTGGCAGAAGAGCCGCAGCGGCGTCAATCCATGTCTTGTCGCCTTCGCGCATTCGTGCCACTGCTCGCGGATGAAACGCTACCACGTCCAAAACGCCACGAACTGGTCCGCAGCCGATTTGCTCACGGATTTCACCTTTCCGTGGGAGGATCGGCCTGCGCCGAAGACGGCGTTTCGGGCGATGCACGATGACGAGCTGTTTCGCTTTCGTTTCGACTGCGTGGATGAGGATCTGGTGCTGCCAGATGGACCGACGGCGAAGGAGCGGGCGCTGGGAGCGGATCGCGTAGAGATCTTCTTCGCGACAGATTTGAGCCTGGAGTGCTACTTTGGCCTCGAAATGAGTCCGCGGGGTGATGTGGCAGATTACGCGGCGAAGTTTTATCGCGAGATTGATTGGAGCTGGAGCTGTGAGGGCCTCGTTTTGGAGACGGAGATTCGCGAAGGCGGTTACACGGTGAGCGGAAGCATCCCGCTGGAGGTGCTGCGTGACCTCGGCGTGCTGCGCGGCCGCGAGATGTTCGCGGGGCTGTATCGCGCGGAGTTTCATCATCGGCCGGATGGCAGTGTGCATTCCGGCTGGATGCCGTGGGTGAACCCCGGCACGGAAAAGCCGGACTTTCATGTGCCAGCGAGCTTTGGCGTGCTGGAATTGAAGTGAATCTTCGCCCTCTTCGCCTCGTCTTTCGTTCCCCGTGATGCCCGCTCTCACCGAATCCACCTCCATGCCCGGCAAGTTCTTTGCCTCGTATTGGCGTGGCGTGAGTTACGGGCCCTTCGCGCCGGATTCAAAGCGGGATGTGGAGGCGGACTTCGCGCACATCGCCAAGCTCGGCTTCAACAGCGTGCGTCTGTATGACATCCCCGATCAGGCGACGCTCGACGCGGCGATGAAGCATGGCCTGAAGCTGCTGTGCGGCATTCCTTGGTCTGAGCACATCGACTTCTTGAGCGAGGCGAGTGCTTGGGAGGACATCCGGCGTCGTGTCTCGAATGGCGCGGCGTTTCTCGGCAGGCAGGAGGTGGTCTCGGCGATCCTCGTGGGCAATGAGATCGAGAAAACGCTCGTGCGATGGATGCGGCCGAGCCGCGTGCGAGCGGCGATGGAAGAGCTGATCGAGCTGGCGCATGCGCAGGCACCGCAAAAGCTCGTGAGCTATGCCACCTACCCTTCGACGGAGTATCTGGTGCCTCGAAACGCGGACTTCCTGGCGGTGAACGTGTATCTGGAGCGTCGCGAGGAGTTCACCCGCTATCTCGCCCGCTTGCAAAACCTCGCGGGGAACATGCCGCTGGTGATCACCGAGTTCGGGCTCGATACTGCCGCGCATGGTGAGGAGGCTCAAAGCGAGGCTTTTCGATGGTTTGAGGCGGAATGCATGGTGGGAGGTTTTGCGGGCACGTTTTGGTTCAGTTACACCGATGAATGGTTTCGCGGTGGCGAGGAGGTCACGGCGTGGCAGTTCGGTCTCGTCACTCGTGAGCGTAAAGAACGCCAGGCATGCCAAATCACTCCGGCGAAGCTTTCACCGCCTGCGAATGCCCCGCGCGTCTCCGTGGTGGTCTGCACACGAAATGGCTCGCGGACGTTGCGCGAGTGTTTGGAATCGCTCAAAGCGCTGAACTACCCCGATTACGAGGTCTTGCTGGTGGATGATGGCTCGACGGATGCCACGCCGGAGATCGCGAATGGCTTCAGTTTTGTGAAGTATCATCGCCAGGAGCCGTCAGGACTCAGCGTGGCACGCAATCGCGGTGCGGAACTGGCTACAGGCAGCATCGTGGCCTACACGGATGATGATTGCATCGCGCATGCAGACTGGCTTTTGCATCTCAGCCATGCCTTTGCCGATGAAGACGTGATCGCGGCGGGCGGCCCGAACATTCCACCGCCGCCACGGAATCGCGTTGAGCGTGTCGTGGCTGCCGCACCGGGTGCTCCGGCACATGTTTTGCTGAACGACACGGAAGCGGAGCATCTGCCGGGCTGCAATCTGGCAATCCGTAAAGACGCGCTGAATGCCATCGGCGGCTTCACGGCGGATTTCACCACGGCGGGTGATGACGTCGATATCTGCTGGCGGCTTCGTGAGCATGGTGGACGCGGCAGCCTGCGTTTCGTGGCGGGCGCGATGGTGTGGCATCATCGCCGTTTCACGATTCATGCCTATTTGAAGCAGCAGCGCGGCTATGGCTTCGCCGAGGCGCTTTTGATGGCGGAGCATCCGGAGCGCTTTGGCCCGCTGGGCGGCGCTCGCTGGCGCGGTGGCATTTACGGCGATCATCTGCCTTCCGATCATCCGCGTGAGGGTAGCATCTTTCATGGCCCGCTGGGTCTCGGGGCCTTCCAGACGATCTATGCGGCGAACACCGGCTTTCGCTGGTGGGATTGGTTCACTGGCGTGATCTGGATCGCGCTGGCCTTGTTGGCGATGGTGCTGAGGCTCGAATCGGTGGCCGTGATGATGGTGATGTTTGCCGGATGGGCCGCGTGGCGGATCAGTCGGCGGAATGCGCATGCGTCCTGCCTGCATGGCGTGCGTGATGGCGCTTTGCTTTGGCTGCTGAGCTTCTTGCAGCCGGTGGTCCGGGAGTTTGCGAGGCTGTGCGGCATGCTGATCTATGCAGCACGTCCTACCTGGCGGCCGCATTTGCCGGAAATCCTGCCACCGCTGAAGCCCGGCAAGATATCGCTCACGCTCACGACGCTTTCGTTTTGGAGTGAAGAAGGTCGCGACCGTCATCACCTGCTCGATGCGTTGCGAGGCGTGCTGGCGGAGAAACGCCGACTTTATCGTGAGGACGATGGCTGGCGGTGGTTTGATTTCGAGTTGGACCCGCACAACGATCTCTCACGAGCCTTCATCACGGTCACCGAGTATCACGGGCAGGGTCGCTGCCTCACACGGGTGCGCTGCCTGCTGCGGGTGAGGCGCGGGCTGGTGTGGAATCTCGTGCTTTGGCTTGGGTTTGCGGGTCTGCTGGCCACGCTGCCGATGCCCATCGGACTTCTGGGCGTGATCGGAGCAGGCGGCACGCTCATCGGCATTCCGCTGGCGCTGCGCTTCATTCGCCGTGATCTGACGGCGATGCTGCACGAGGCCGCAAAACAAGCCGGGATGCCACAAGCCACAAAACGATAGGCGTGACGGCGCTCAAGGCGATGGCCCAAGTGGGCTCGCTTTGACCGAGATGACCGATGGCGGCAAAGGCAAAGCCAAGCGGGATGCTGCCACAAGCCAATGCGGGCAAAAACACCCGCCAGCGCATGCGAGCGATGCCGGCGAGGCACGCGACAGCTTCCGGCAGCACGGGCGTCCATCGCGAAAGCGCCACGAGCCATCCGCCGTGGTGCTCAAACAAAGCCTCCGCCTTTTGAATGCCAGCCTCACCGGCAATCCAAACCGCCGCTCCGCGCCCAAGCCAACGGCACGCGGCATACGCCACGATGCCGGAAAGCATCGAGCCTGCGGCGCATACGATGCCACCGATGAACCAGCCATACACCCAACCGATGGCAGACATGACGACGGTGGAAGGCACCGGCAGCACGATGTCACTCACGAGCAGCAGCACACCACCTGCCCAAGCCCAGATGCCAAAGCCTTCCATCCACTGGCGAGCACCATCGAGACTCAACGCCGCGTCAAAGCGCCCGCCCCAAATGAAAAAGGGGATCAGGATGGCTCCCAGCAGGACCAGGATCAAAAGCACCAACGAACCGCGACGCGCAGGCATCCGGCATACCAACACGTCGCGAGGTGGGTTGCAAGACATCCTCTCATCCCGCATGCTGTCGCATGCCGCCGGAGCCCACCGACTTCTCCCGCCTTTTCAATCAAGGCGAGGCCGTGCTGTGGTTCCTCATCGCCATCACCTTGCTCGTGCGGCCGGTGCCAACGCTCGCCAAAACAGGCTGGCGATGGCTGCTGCCGATGTGCTTCGTCGTTTTCGGCGTCTCCGATGTCATCGAAGCGCAAACAGGAGCCTGGTGGCATCCATGGTGGCTCTTCGCGATGAAGGCGCTGTGCGTGCTGGGCTTCCTGGGGGCGATTCTTCAGGCGAAAAAGAGCCGCCCGCCGGATTCCAAATGACGATGGCGTTCTCATCAGGCAGGATGATGGCACCTTTTCATGAATGCCCTTCTTTTCCGCTTCGCTGTTGTCTGCTGTTTCGCTGGTCTTTCGACGGCCGCCGAGCTCCCCACCGTCGCCCCGGGCTCGGAGGAATGGAAGACGATCTATGATCCAGCCTTTGAAAAACCGACGGAGTTGCCCGGCGACTCAGAGTTGCGCCGTGGCCTATTCGACCTGATCCGGCCCAAGGCGGAGAAGCTGGCTGGGACGCCTGTGAAATTCCAAGGCGATCTCCGAGTGTATCGTAACTGGGCCTTTTTCAGTGGAAACTCTCTCGATGCCAATGGCAAGCCGGTGCAGTATCCCGAGCTTCAAAACAGCGACACCGTCGCGCTTTGGTTGCGCACGCAAGACGGGTGGAAGGTGGTCGATTTCGCCGCCGGACACAGCGATGCCTTCTTCATCATCTGGCCGGAGCAGTACGGCATGCCTGCCGAATTGCTGAAGTGAAAGGGCTAGATGGAGCGCGGCAGCGGGCCGCGCGGCGAGAGCTTCACGTTGCTCGCAGGCAGTTTGGCGCCTGCCTTGATCCAATCGCGCAGGATTTGGACTTCCTTCTTGGAGATGGCGTGGCCGCTCGGCGGCATGGCACCGGGTATTTCATCAGAGAAAGTCACCACCTGGAAGAAGCGGCTGGCCTCCGGTTTGCCAGGAACGATCCAGCTGGTGCCGATGAGCTTCGCGATGGCCTGCGTGTCGTTGATCGGCGGCATGGTGGAGAGGCGGTTGTCGCCATGGCAGTGGACGCAGTTCGTTTCGAGCACGCTACGCACGGGAGCGAAAGCCGTGGTATCTGCCTCGCTGACGGGTTTTTGAGCGCAGGAGGCGAGGAGAAGGAAAGGAAGAAAGCGCTTCATGAGCACACTAGACGGCAGATCATGCTTTGAGACAAGCGTTGACAACAACCGGGCCGGTTCCTAGACTTGCCATCAATTCCAAGGAAACAGCGGCACCGGGCGGCTGGTTTGGAAGATCAACACCACTGGCATGAGGAACTTTGATTCAGATGAAGAACGGCGGCCGCACAACCCGCCGCTGCACTCGGAAAAAATCGTGACGGACCGGAAGATCTTCTTCCTGGACCTCAAAGAGAATGACCGTGGCCGGTTCATCAAGATCACCGAGGACGTTCGCGGTCGCCGCGATACGATCATCCTCCCCATCGAAGCCGCCCAGGAGTTCATGGACGCGATGATGCGTGCTCTGGACGTGGCAAACGGCGGCGACGGAACGGTGGAGGATTGAGAAAGTGCTCCGGCGCTGCCGCAAGATAGCTCTTCCCAAGTTGCTTGCCTGCTCATTACCTCCTGCAGCCTGGTGAGCATCCGGCCCGCATTTCTCACACCATCGTGGAAATGAACTGCTAAGTCGTAATCACGATGTGAAATTCTAACTGAGCACTATGGAGGGCGTCCACACGCGAGGGGGACGCCTCAGCTCGCCTTCTTCGCTTTCTTCACGGCGGGGGCGGAGAGGTAGTTTTGGAGGGTGTTGGCGGGGACGCCGAGGAGCTTGCTGGCGCGGGCTTCGTTTTCTTCGCAGTGACGCCAGGCGATGCGGGTGAGTTCACGCTCGACCCAGGGGAGGAGATCAATGTCAGGCGTCTTGTCGGCCATGTTCACGAGCATGGTCAAGGCATCACGCATGCGGGTGACGGTGCTGGCGGGGCCGTGGTGGCGGGTGCCTTTGCTGCCGATGGGGATGTCTGAAGGCAGGAGCACGTCGGAATTGCAGAGGGCGCAGGCTCTTTGAATGGTGTTTTCGAGCTCGCGGACGTTTCCGGGCCAGTCGTAGGCTTCGAGGATGTCGAGCGCGTCATCGGTGAAACGCATGACGGGGCCACGGCGGCGGGCGGATTGGCGCTGGAGGAAGAATTCGGCCAGCAGGCGCACGTCCTCGCGGCGCTCACGGAGCGGCGGGATGTGGATGCGCACGACATTGAGGCGGTAGAAAAGATCTTCGCGGAAAGTACCTTTGGCGACTTCTTCTTCGAGGTTCTTGTTGGTGGCGGCGAGGACGCGGACGTCTGTCTTGAGCGTCTGATTGCTGCCGACGCGGCTGTACTGGCCTTCTTGAAGCACGCGGAGGAGCTTGCTCTGCACGGCGAGGGGCATGTCGCCGATTTCGTCGAGGAAGAGGGTGCCGCCATCGCACTGCTCAAAGCGGCCGATGCGCTGGTTCACGGCACCGGTGAAGCTGCCTTTCTCGTGGCCGAAGATTTCGCTCTCGATGAGGTTGTCTGGAATGGCCGTGATGTTGATGGCGGCGAATTCCTTCTGCGCCCGCGGGCTGAATTTGTGGATGGCACCGGCGACGAGTTCTTTGCCGCAGCCGCTTTCGCCCGTGATCATGACGGGCGCATCGGAGCGGGAGACGCGGCCGATGAGCTTGAAGACCTCCTGCATCGGCGGCGAACGGCCGATGATGGTTTCCTGGATGGATTCTGGCGGCACCTCGCTGGCGGCCTCGCGGGTGATGCGGCGTGCTTCGATGCCGCTGAGGGCGCTTTCGACGACGCTGCGCAGCTCGTAGGGCAGGCGTTCCTTTGGCAGCACGTCGTAGGCACCAAGGCGCATGGCCTCAATGACGTGCGAAGTGGTGGCGGTGCCGCTGAAGAGGATGACCATCGCATTCGGATCGGTCTGGCGCAGGCGTTTGAGCAGCTCGATGCCGCTGGCGGGGCCGGTGCCGGCACGGATTTCAGCGAGGACGAGATCGGCACGTCTCTTTTGATAAGCGGCGAGGCCTTCCTCGGGCTTTTCAAAAGTGATGATGGTCACCCCGGGTGCCTTCAAATGACTGGCGGCCCAGGAGAGGAAATCCGGGTCGGAATCGATGATGATGAGATGGGTATCCGGGGCTTCGGGCATCGGCGCGTTTTAAAAGTGGGGCGTTATCGCCGGAAAAGCAGGCCGGGTCAAAGTTTTCTCTGCTCACATTCGTCTGACACGGCAGGGCGGATGTGACTTTCTCACACGCCGCCAAAGCGGCGTTGGCGCTGGTTAAAGATGCGGATGGCGTCGAGGAGATCATCGCGGTCAAAATCAGGCCAGAGTTTTTCGGTGATGACAAATTCGGTGTAGCTGAGCTGCCAGAGGAGGAAATTCGAGAGGCGCATCTCGCCGCTGGTGCGGATCATCAAATCGGGATCGGGGTAGTAGCGGGTGTAGAGGTGCTTGGAGAAGACCTCGGTGTCGATCATGGCTTTGTCGAGGTGGCCGCTCTCGACAGACTCGATGAGGCTTTTCACGCCATCGACGATCTCCTCGCGGCCGCCATAGCTGAGCGCCAAAATGAGCGTGAGGCCGGTGTTTTGCGCGGTGGCAGCGATGCAGCGGTGCAGCTCCTCTTGGCAGAAATCCGGCAGGGCATGCAGCCTGCCGATGGCCTGGAGGCGGATGTTTTGCTTCTGCATGATGGGCAGCTCGGTCTTCAAAAAGAGCACGAGGAGCTTCATGAGGGCATCCACCTCCCGTTTCGGGCGTTTCCAGTTCTCCGAGGAGAAGGCGTAAAGCGTGAGGAACTCCACGCCGAGGTCTCCGGCGGCCTCGGTGATCTTTCGCACGACCTGGGCACCGATGCGGTGGCCTTCCGTGCGTGGCAGTCCGCGTTGCTTCGCCCAACGGCCATTGCCATCCATGATCATGGCGATGTGGCGGGGGATTTTGAGGTCTTCGGAGGCGGCGCGGCTCATGGGGACGAGGCGGCGAAAGTAGCCTGCCGGGCTGGATGTGCCAGCGCTGCTTTCAGTGGACGGTAGGCGGTGGGCAGTAGTCAGAAGTGGCTTCTACCTCTGACGAGCAACGCCGCGAGATTCGGCTCGCGCATTTCATGCGAACTGCACTACAGTTCCGGCCCTTTATGACCTCCGGTCTCGTCGCCAGTGTCGTGTGTCCTGCTTGTGGACAGCCTTTCCTCTGCCAGCAGCAGGCGGCGGAAGGCATGGTGACGTGCCCACATTGTGCTCATCAGGGTTATCGGGCGCATTTTGCCACGCAGGGGCAGACGGCATCACTCGCGCCAGGCAGGCGGCAGGCGTTTCAACGACCTGCCGAGATGCCGGTGAGCACGCAGCCAGTTTTTGAACCTCCTGCCGCACCGGTGAATGTGCCGATGACGGCTCCGATGATGCCTTCACAGCCTGCGACGCAGATTTGGAGGCAGCAGGCATACACCCAGCCTACGGCGGCGATGCAGCCTTCGCTGCATCTTCCCCCGCCGGAGGAAGGTGAGGCGATGGAGTTTGTGCCGCCGCATCAGCAAGGCTCGCCGGTGAAAACCTTTCTGCTCGGTGCGGCGATGGTGGCGGTGCTCGGCATCGGCGGCTGGGTGTGGTGGGATGCGCAAAACGATAGTGCCACACGTCCAAAATCAGAGGCCGCGCCCATCGTGGCTGCACCGGAGATTCCTCCCGCACCCGAGCCGGAGGTGCGGCGTGCTGCGATCCCCACCACGGCGGAGACGGCGGAGGCCGTGCTGCCTGCGGTGGATGTGGCGGCCATGCAAAGCGAGGCTCGCGGGCTGGTGGAGAAGTTGTTTCAAGCCACTGATTCCGCCGAGCGCCTGACCACCGTGCATGAAGGCGAGCGCCATGCAGCGGAGATCGAGGCGTTTTTTAATGTGCCTGCGGATCAGCGCCCGAAGCTGACCGTGCTCAGCGCGGTGAAGGGCACGGCGGTGACGCTGCCAGGCGGGGAAGTGCATCCATTGCTCAATCTCAGCACCACCCAATGCAGCCAGGGAGCCCTCGTGAGGCTCATCGAAGGCTCCGATGGGAAACGCCGCATCGACTGGCCGCTGCTACGCGAGACTCACGAGGGCGTGCTGCGCCAAAATCTGGCTTCCGCACCTGAAGCACCTTCCTGGGCCTGGGTGCTCCTCAAGCCGAGTCACGGCTTTGAACTGAGCGAAAAAGATCGCCCGCTCTATCTGACCTTTGCCATGCATGTGACGGCCGATGGTCGCTCACCGCTGGTGGCCTGTGCGGAGCGTGAGACGCCGCTCGGGCGCTACCTCGATCGCGAGACAGATTGGAGCCAGGCTTACCTCTGCCGCGTTTTCACTCGTCGGCTGAATGTACAGGCCAGTGGCGATGCTGTGCTAATCGTGGATATGGAGGGCGCGGTGCTCAGCCAGGTGACGCCGCCTTGAAGCACGATCACCCGCCCACTTCGCGGAGCAGTGATTCGGCGGCGGAGCGGGCTGGCTCGGCTTTGACGGATTCATCTGAAAGAAGATCTCGCAGCAAATCAGCAGCGGTTTGGGGCTTTCCATCACGGCGAAACATTTCGGCACGGTAGAGCCGCAGCCGCACGCGGTCAGCGGGAGCAGGCGAGAGAGCCTCGGCATGGTCAAAGAGGTCGATGGCTTCGGCGTGCTTGCCTTGCAGGCCGGAGAGCAGGGCGGTGAATTCGAGCAGGCGGGAGCTTTTGCGCCGCTCGGCCAGCGTGGTGATCGTCGTCTTGATGGCCGAATCAGGATCGAGGGGCGAGCGGCGGGCCGCGCCTTGATAAAGGAGGTAGTCGCGGGTGTCGGCGCTGCCGAGAGACGAGCCGCCGTTCTTTGCAAACGGACGGTAAAGGGGATCACCCACGACGACGCTCATCCACGACAGCGCGGGCGTGGCCGACCACGCGGCCTCGGCGAGCGTAAAACCTTCCAGCAGGCGTTTGTTGAGCAGATCAAAGTGGACGGTGAGCGAGAGGTAAGGCTCGAACACATTGCCAAACGTGGCCGCCGCACCTTTCACGAGCAGCGGGCCGGTCCAGTGCTGCTTTGGATCCCGCATCACGCTGGCGCTGAAGGAGTGGATGTGGCAGGCCACGGCACCGCGCTTGAATTGAAACTCCGGCGAGGCCACCGCGCCCGCAGCATCCATCGTGTACCAGCCGAAATACAGGATCGTGTCCGGCAGCGGCCAGTGATCCCGCATGACGAGCTCATGGCGGTCGATGTAGAGCGGGATGCCGTGACGCTGAAACGTGGCCGCAGAGGATAGCAGCCAGTCCTCGCCTTCTTTGAAGCCGCCGGACTTCAGCGCCAGATCAATCACGGCACGACCTTGCAGTCCATTTTCCTCGGCAAAGAGGGAATCGTCGATCATGCGACGCACGATGTCATCACTCGGGCCATCGAGCCGCCCCACAAGAAGCAATCCAGGGGCCTTCGTGAAGCGCGGCAGGCGCACATCCGCTCCGTAATACGGATTTTTCAGCGCTCCCTCCGTCGGCGGCGCATTCATCGCCAGTAACGTGAGCTCGGAATCCACGCTGGCCTCGTCTTCTTTTTGAGGCGGCGGCGCATCACGATCCCGCCTCACCTGAAACGGAATGCCGCGCATCAGCACGAGCACGCGAATGCCGGAGCGTGCCACACTGCTAGCCGCTGGCGATTTGCTCTCGGCGTCGAGCGTCCACCATTTTTTGGCGGTGAAGATCTTCCGCAAAGGCTCGCGAAGCTGTTGGTTGAACTCCGCCCGGCTCATCGAATCCGTCACTGGGCAATCGAGTCCGATCACGCGATCACTCGGGATGAGCCTTTTCGAGCCGTACTCGCGAGCGAGCGCCTCGGAGCCGGGAAACTTCGGATTGTAAACGACGACCGTTTCCGCCGCCGGTTCCCATTCGGCGGTGAATTGGGCCAGGGCGTGGTTTGGGAGCACCAGGGCGATGAGAAGGAAGAGCCTCATCATGCCTCCCAGGTAAGCTTCAAGCCATCAAATGCCAGATTCACCCCTGGCGGCAGTTTCGGGTCCTCAATGGCGTGCATGATCTCGCATTGAAGGTGGGTGAACCAGGTCTGGCGTGGCCGCAACTCGCTCACGACGGCCAGCGTCTCCTCGAAGTTCATGTGCGTGGGATGCGGTGTGTGGCGCAAAGCGTCGATGATGAGCGTATCCACACCGCGCATGAGCTCCATGGCCTCGGGGCTGATCGTTTTCGCATCGGGAATATAGGCGCAGATTTTTTTGCCGCCACGCGTGAAGAGGTAACCGATGGTCTTCACCTTGCCGTGCTGCACGGAAAGCGGTGTGATGGTCGTCTCGCCGAGATGAAACGGGCCATGGATGGGCTTTGGAAAGGGCTTCAAGTAGCCGCGGTAACGGTTCTCGCCGTTGAAGGCATACTCGAACATCCGCTCCAGCACCGCGAGGCATTCCGGCGTGCCGTAAATGGGCATGAACTGGTCCACATCGACGGTGAAACGCCGAAGCTCATCAAAGCCGGTCAGGTGATCCATGTGTGGATGCGTGAAGATCGCCGCGTCGAGGTGGCGAATGTTTTCACGCAGGCACTGCGCCCGAAAATCCGGCCCGGTGTCCACCACCCAGGCAAACTCCGGCGTGTGGATGTAAACGGAGCTGCGCAGGCGCTTGTCATGCGGGTCCGTGCTGCGGCACACCGCACAGTCACAGCCGATCACCGGGATGCCGACGGACGTGCCGGTGCCGAGAAAGGTGAGCTGCATGGAAGACATGCGTCATGAAGTCGAAAGCAGGGCGGAGCGCCAAGGGTTTTTGGCTTTGCGTGGCGATTCGCAGGTCGTTCTCACACTCGTTTTTGCCGCAGAGGGGCAAAGAGGCAGAGGACGCAGAGGTTTGATTCTGTTTTCATCTCTGCGTCCTCTGCACCTCCGCCCCTTTGCGGCAAACACTTGGCAGGTGCTGCGTGCTATGTGTGAGAAATGAGGCTCTTGGTCTGTTGGCTTGGGGGCTTGTAGTTCGGCCTTTAGGCCGTGGGCAGGAGCCCTGAACGGGCTGAAGCCCGAACTACAAACTTACGCAAACAGCTTCGTCACCGGTTTGGCCTTAACCAGCTCGCGGGGCTGGTTGAGGTGGTTGTAAACGACGGTCTCGGGGTCGATGCCGACGCTGTGGTAGATGGTGGCGAGGAGTTCCATCGGGTGGACGGCGTCTTCGGCGGGGGCGGAGCCGGTGGCGTCGGATTTGCCGTGGACGTAGCCGCGCTTGATGCCAGCGCCGCCGATGACGGCGGTGTAGCAGTAGGGCCAGTGGTCACGACCGTCGGCGCTGTTGCCGTTGCCGGAGGTGGAGACGCCTTTTTCAGGGCTGCGACCGAATTCGCCGAGGGCGACGACGAGCGTTTCGTCGAGCAGGCCGGAGGCGTCGAGGTCTTCAAAGAGGGCGCTGAGGCCCTGATCAAGCATCGGGCCGGATTTGTTCTTCATGCGCTCGGTGAGGCCGACGTGGTGGTCCCAGCTGTGATTGTCGGAGTTGGCGACTTTCGGCCAGATGACTTCGACGACGCGGGTGCCGGCTTCGAGCAAGCGACGCGCGAGGAGGCAGCTTTGGCCGAAGGTGTTGCGGCCATAGCGGTCACGGAGCTTTTCAGGTTCGCGGTCGAGGGCGAAGGCGTCACGGGCACGGCCACTAGAGATGAGGTTCAAAGCTTGGTTGTAGTAGCTGTCGAGGCTGAGGTCCTTCGTGGCGGCCTCGATGGTGGGCATCTGGTCGTTGATGGCGTCACGCAGCTTGGCGCGGCGTTCCAGGCGGACGCTGAAGAGATCGGGGCGGAGCTGGAGGTCGTCGATCTTGATGCGGTCCATCTTGCCCATGTCGAGGTCGTCGCCATCGGGGAAGAGGGTGTAGGGATCGAAGGCTTTGCCGAGGAAGCCTGCGCCGCCGCCTTTGCCGACGACGTTGGATTCCTGCAGCGGGCGTGGAAGCTGCACGAAGGGCAGCATGGGCTCGGTTGGCGGCTTGAGACGGATGATGTTGGAACCGAAGTTCGGGAAGTCCTTGGCGTTCGGCGGTTCGAGCTGGCCGGAGGGGCTGACTTTGTCCGTGGTGTAGCCGGTCATGATCTGGTAGATCGCGGCGGTGTGATTGAAGAGCCCGTTTGGCGTGTAGCTCATCGAATTGATCATGGTGAACTTGTCGTTCACCTTCGCGAGGCCGGGGAGGATCTCGGTGAAGTGCTTGCCGGGCACCTTGGTCGGGATCGTTTTGAAAGCAGAGCGCACTTTGTCCGGCACGTTTTCCTTGGGGTCCCAGAGGTCGAGATGCGACGGGCCGCCCTGGAGGTAGATCATGAGGACGTGCTTTGCTTTGCCCCAGCCAGCGCGGCCTGCATTCGACGAGGTGTTCGCCATGGCCTGGCCACGGAGGATGTTGTTGAGTGTGAGGCCCATGATGCCTGCGCCACCGACGCGCAAAATGTCGCGACGGCTGCTGCCGAGATGGGTGTCACAAAGGTCTTTGCCGATAACTCCAGGGATGCGGAACATGGTGTGCGAAGGGTTGAAATGAGATCAAAATCAGCGGCGAATACGGCAAGGGAGGCATATTCTTGCCATTCCGGGGCAGTTTGCCGGACGGGAGCGGGAAAGTGCATGGCGGCGGATGGATGCGGCATAGTCAGCCATTTTGCCATTGCCATCCAGGAGTCGCTGCTGGCACAATGGGGGATGAAGAAGGCAAGACTCCCGCTTTTGGCCGCTGCAGGCATCCTTGGCTGCTGGGCATGCTCCAACATTTCACAAGCTGTTGAGCCGACCAAACCTGACATTGGCGAGGTGAAGCAGGTCATTCGTGATGCGGCGGTGAAGATCGAGAAGCTGTTTGGCAACGAGAATGAGGACGCCCGAGGACTTGCGGAACGCGTCCAAAAGCTCCTCGAGTTGAAGCCGGAAGCCACCATGGCTACGACCATTGCGCAAAAGCTGGCGAAGGAGATGCAGTCCACAAAGGTCGTCGTCTCGATCGGCAGTGCGAAAATCAACCGCGGACAGCACGGTTTTGTTTTTGACCATCAACCCGAGGCATCCCGAAGGAAAGTGCGGGAACTAGAGTCCGCGAAACCATCCGTCGAGGTTTTGTTCCAGCTTTGGGAGCTGACGGACGACCTGCAGCAGGAAAAGGACAGCGCCCGGCATCGTGAAGCACTGCTTCAGGCATGCCGTAAAGCCGCGACGAGCCGGCCAGAAGATACCGATGCACAGGCCATGCTCGCGGATGCCCTGTTTGCAACGCGATGCAGGCTCTCAGAGGCGGAGCATGCCGCTCGCGAGGCTTTGAAGCGAGACGCAGGACACCTGCGTGCAAGATTTGTCATCGCAAGCATCGGTGCCGCACGCCTCTTCAATGAGGTTGCGGGAATCGAAACCGACATGCGAGTAACGGTAGATGAATACTTCAAGGGACTGCTGGAGCACCGTCCGTCAGCCTCAGATATCGAAAAAGTCGCCTCACATGCAGCGCAGCTCTGTGCCGAACTGGACGCGCTGGAGTCCGCAGCGTCCAGTTCGAATCTTGCCATCCTGCTACGCTGCCTTGCACTGAGGCAATTCATTGAAGTTTGGACCAACCTGGCCGTAATCGCCAGTGATCCTGCCGTAACGTCCACCAACATGCTTTACGCGAAAGGAAGCATGGGCATGAGCCAGAGTCCTGTGTTTCGAGATGTGGCGACACTGAGGAAGGCTCTGCCACTTGCGGCGGGCGACAGCGAGGCCTACGCGGCGGTCTTCCTAGCATGGGCATATGAAACAGCGATCAAAGGCCTACTTTCGCCGAACAAGGCCGCTCCCGGCGATAAGCACCAAGCAACCGCGACCTTGCTTAAAAGCGACTCCACCTTCGGCAAGCTCCAAGAGGTGGAAACCCCTGATTTTCTCCTTTCGATGCCTGAGGAGGAGAGAAAAATGTTCGAAGAGGCATCCCGTCATTTGAAGTTCTGCCTGGACTCCGCCAAGGATCGGGAGGCAGCCATGATACACGAGGCATTCTGCCGCATGGATATCTACGGGCTCTACGGCGGCAGGTTCCAGTTCGGCACACAGCACCTACTGAACGGACTGCGACACGATCCCATTCGTATAAACCTGCTGGGGTTTCTCCACATGCTATGCCAAGGAGAGTTCAAAGATGATGCGATGAGTGCGGCCACTTTCGAGTTGATGCTGGCCGTCGATCCTCACAAAAAACGTCGTCAGTCGGTCTCTGCGCTCACGCAATCTCTGGGAATGTACCGCCGCGCAGATGAACTGCTGGATCGCTGCCTGAGAGACGAACCGGATGACTTCATGCTGTGGAACCAGAAAGTGGTGTTCATGCTGAAACGCGACTGCTCGGAGGAGGGTATTCGCGAGGCGGTGGTCATCTTTGACAAGATCAAGGAGATGCCTGCCTTCGAATCCGCCGCCATCAACAACGAGGACCGCCTGCTGTTTGTTCGGAACTACATTCTCTTCCAGGCCATGCAGGGACTTTGGGACGAGGCGGTGGGCATCACGGAGAGCTATCTCAAAGAAGGCTACATGCCGGAAAAAGACGCTAGGGACCTCCTCAAGACATTGCAGGAGCTGCGTCTGATGAAGTGAGAATTTTTGCCCACTCGCAGAATCAGCCCTTGCACACTCGCGGGTGAGTTTGCCATGCTGCGGCTCTTTTGTCTCCCGACGCGTATGTACGACCAATTCCAGCCTGAAAAACTCCTCGCCGCCGGGCCGGGGGCGAAGATCTATCGAGGCGTGGAAACGGCCACGGGCCGCAAGGTGCTCATCAAAGCGCTGCTGGCTGATCACGAAGCCTCGCATCCGTATGACCGCGAGCGTTTACAGCTCCTCGCGCCCGCTCTGATGCAGCTCCGGCATCCGCAGATCGCGGGTTTCATCACGCTGCTGCCCACGGAAGAGGAGTTTGCCATCGTGAGCGAATACATGCCGGGCATGAATGCGCGGCAGTTCGCCGCGGAGCGGCAGATCACGGCGGTGGATCTGCGTGCCGTGGCGGTGCAGCTCATGCAGGCATTGCTCGTGGGCGAGCACCTGCGCCTGCCGCATGGCGATCCCAAGCCGAGCAACCTCCTCCTCGCCGATCATCCCTCCGGCGGCGTGTTTCTTCAAATTCAGGACTGGGGCCTCTCACAGGCTCGCGAGGCGCAGCCGCATGAGACGATGTGGTTCATGGCTCCTGAGCGTCATGCTGGAGCACCAGCCACCAGCCAAAGCGATCTCTTCACTGCCGCCGCGAGCCTTTTCGTGCTCGCCACGAACACAGCTCCGGCTCAAGGCGACACGCCAGAGCAAATCCTCGCCGAATGGCAGACCTTCAACGTGGTCGTGCTGCACCAGATGCGGCCGGACATCGACGCCGCCTTCATCGAATGGCTGGGCTGGCTTTTGAAGCTCGATCCCGCGCAGCGCCCTCAAAGCGTGGCCCAGGCGCTGGACTCGCTGATGCTCAGCATGCACACCGGCATGATCCAGATGCCGCCGCGTCAGGCACCCGTGATGGCCGCCGGCTACCAAACTGGTCCGCTAGTGCAAAGCGGCACCGCCCCCATGCATCCTGGCGCTCCACGGCCGAAGCCCGTCGGCCCCAAAACGACTGCCACGGCCGCCAGCGGTCCCGCCACGGCGAAGGACAAGCCCGTTTCCACGGCTGCTCCGGCTCCGAAACGCAGCAAAGGCCGTCTCGCCGCGATCATCGTGCTCAATTTCATCGCGCTGATTATCTTGGGACTCGTCATCATCGCTCTCACGGGAGATGGCGGTGGCGGTTGGAAGAAGATGATGGATGCGGTTTACGAGAAGCTCGGCTTCAGCTCGCCCATCCCAGAAGCTGCTGCTCCCCCCGTCGCCTCAACGCCCGCCCCGACAGCGGAACCCGCCGCCGCTCCTCCAGCCGCTCCCCCAATCAAAGGCATCATGGCACGCTACGTCCGCATCGAGGCTGCAAAGGGCATGGTCATCAACCTCGCCGAAGTGGAGGTCATCAGCGACGGCAAAAACATCGCGGCGAAGGGAAAGGCCACGCAAAGCGGCGAAGAATACGGCGGCAAGCCCGAGCATGCCATCGACGGCAACACCGGTGGCGATGAGAGCAAGGGAGACAAGATCAGCCATACTGACAGCAAGAGTGCCAATCCCATTTGGGCACTGGAATTCGAAGAAGAATTCCCCATCGAAGCCATCGTCATCTGGAACCGCACCGATGAAAAATGGAAGGGCCGTATGAACAAATTCACCGTGAAGCTTCGCAGCAAGCACCAGAGCACGATTTGGGAAAAACCAGTCACCGAGGCTCCGATGCCGAGTGTGCGACTGGAAGTCACCGCACCGTGAGCGGGCGTCTTTTTTGGTGCGATCTCTTCCGGCAGCGCCGTTTGATCCGCGCATGAAATCCGCTGCCAGCCTCATCATCGCCCTGCTTTCGTTGGTTTCCGCCCACGCGGAGATCACCATCGGCAAATTTGACCTGAAGGAGATCCGCGACACCACGACGCTAGAGACGCAGGTGCTCATGGACTGGCATCCCAATGCGAAGGACGCGGCGATTCGTCAGAAGCTGGTCGAAATCACTGTCTGTGAATGGTGGCCGGGCATGAAGGTGCGGCTGCCGGTCACGATGCTCGCTCCCGCTCAAGGCGTCTGCACGAATGTGCTCATCGAAAATACCGGATTGCAGCCAAAACCAGCCGCCGCCACCGGTGCGAAGCTGCGCTTGCTCAAGGAACATGGCGTGGGCCTCGTCTTCATCGGCATGGTTCCCATCGACGCGATGGAGCCGGTGGGAAAACTGCATCTCATGATGGAGGAGCACTTCATCCAGACGAAAAACACTCGCTACACACCCGCCTGGATTTGGGGCATCAGCGACATGCGGGCGCTCACGGCCGCCATCGCGGAAAAGGAGGTGTTTCAGCCGAAGAAAGTGCTCGCCACCGGCGGCTCGAAGCGCGGCGTGGCCACGGCCGCAGCGGGCATCGCGGATGATCGCTTCACCGCCGTCATGCCGGTCGTCGCGCCGGTGATTGAAAGTCCCGGCGGGCCGTATGTCGAAGGCATGATGCCGCCGGAGATCACGCGGATGAACGACGAATTCATCGCCACGATGAAGGACCCGATCGGCAAGGAGAAGCTGCACATTCGTCAGAAGGCCCGCTCCGATGAACGCATCACGGTGAGCATGGCCCGCGAGGCCGGCTGGAGTGAGGACGAGATGAAAACCGCCTGCAACGCGGCCTGGGAAGCCTGCCGCACCACGAATTACCTCGACGTGCTGAAGCAGCGCGGCACGGAAATCTTCTACAACCAAGGTTCGAATGACAACGTCAGCCCCGGGCTCGTCGAGCTGGGCCGACGGTTTCCACGGTTGCCTGTTTTCATCGTGCCCGGCGGCCAGCATGGCGGTGCGAAGGAGGCGGGCTTTGTGAAGGCAGTGAACGGCCTGCCCGAGGTGGATGAAAACCTCTACGCCTTTGCCACCCATCACTTCTTTGGCACGCGTCGCATGGTGGCCCCGCCGAAGGTGACGGCTTGGTGGGACAAGGACACGCGTCGCCTGGCCGTGACGGCGGTGTTTCCCGATGGCAGCGATCCGCAGGAAAACACCCTCTGGTGGTCCTTGAACCGCCACCCGGACTACAGCATCCAGATGGAGTTCGACGCGTGGACCTCCACGCCGATGAAAAAAGCCCTCAGCGCCGCCTACACAGGAGAAACTCTCATCGAAGGCCCGGTGAAGACGATCAACCTCATCACCGTGCATGCGCATCGCGAAAACGGCTCCACCTTGACCGTCTCCAGCCACGAAATCCGTCTCGACTGACATGAACCGCCGCCACTTCCTTGATGATGGCAGCGTGATCCAAGACGTCGTTATCGGCCTGACCGGGACTTGGCACGTCCCGCTCCTTGAAGCTGCGCCTACAGCCCAAACGCCGTATCCATCTGCGCGGAGACGCCTTTGAGATAGTCGAGATCGCCACCGGCGACCTCGGCGGCAAGCCAGCCGTGGAAATTGATCTCGATGAGCGCCTTGCGCACGTCGGCGTAGTCGATGTCGCCCTCGCCGATGGGCGTGAATTTGTTTTGAGCGCGGGAGAAGCCCTTCACATCGAGTTTCAGCACGCGGTGGCCGAGCTGGCGGATCCAGTCGCCCATGCTGCCGTATTTCCAGTGGTTGCCGATGTCGAACTGCATGCCCACCCACGGCGAGCGGAACTCGTCCACATACTTCACAAACTTGTCCGCCTTCTGGTCGCTGCCGCCGCTGTGGTCGTAGCAGAACTGGTTCCACACGTTCTCGATGACGATCTGCACACCGAGCTCCGCGGCCAGCGGCACGGCCTTGGCAATGTTTTCCACGCTGCGCGGCCAGATTTCATTCTCAGGGCCGTCCTCGCCCTTGCCGACGACGAGCAGCACGCTGTGCCCGCCAACCTCGTGAGTTTCACGCAGCGCCTGCTTGAGGTTTTCTAGCGCCTTCGCCCGCGTGGCAGCATCCGCACTCGTGTGGCGCACGCTCCAATGCTCGCCGCACACGCTGCCATCCACCGGCAGGCCACTTTCGGCGATGGCTTTCTTCGTCTCCGCCACATCGTTGCCGGGAAAGCCCATCTCCACGCCTTTGAAACCCGCTTCCTTCGCGATCTTGAATTTCTCCGTGAGATTCGCCCCGCCTTTGATCATGCCAATCTTGAGCGTCTTATAAAGACGACCCGCGAGCGCATTCGGCACATCAGGAGCCGCGAAAGCGTCGCGCAGCGGCCAAACGGCTCCTGCGGCGAGAATCGAGGCCTGACGAAGAAACTGACGACGGTGGGAAAGAGAGCGGATCATGGCGAATCCACTACGTCAGCGGCTTTTCGTCTTCTTCAGCCAATTCACCGTCACATCCGGAAAATCGGTGAAGAGCGCATCGACCTTCGCTTCCTCAATAAGCAACCTCATGAGCTCCTCTGATTTGCCGATGCCATCAAGGACCTTCGCCAGTTTGGCGAAGTCGATTTTGCTGCATCTGGCCTCTATCTGCCTGAGTATCAGCGATCACTTGGGTTCGACTGTTAGTCGAATCTACTTCCGCCGGTTCAGCGTGTAGTAGGCCATGCGATGCCAGAGCGGTGTGCCGTCCTTCGCTTTGAGCTGCGGAAGCTCAAACTCATGCACGTAGCCTTCGCGGAGGTTGGCGATGGTGACTTCGAGCACGAGACCGTCATCGGAGAGCTTCGTGCCGCTGATTTGCAGGGGCTTGGCGTCGAGTTCTTCGCCGCCGTATTTGCTTTGGAAGGGATAGGTATAGCTCTGGCCGGTGAGTTGGCCGAGGGAGGCTTTTTCGACGGGAAGGGTGAAGGTGAAGCGGAAACCGGTTTCGGTGAGTTCGAGCTTTTGCACGTCGAGGGGCGTCTTTTTCGTCCACACGATCTTTTGCAGGCCGAAGGGGCGGTTGCCCTTGCTGTTCCAGCCGCGATTCGATTCGCCGACGACGAGCGAGCCGTCCGGCAGCGTGGTGAGAGCGAGTGCGGCGCATTGCAGGCCGTCGATGAAGGGAAAGCAGGCTCCCTGATACTCGCCGCCGACTTTTTCGAGGAAGACGCGGTTCACGCCGCTGAGCACGAATTCGCCCATGAAGAGCTGTTTCTCGAAGGGGCCGAATTTGCCACCGCTGCGGTCGCAAACGATGCCGGTGCCGCTTTGGCCCATCTTCACATACGGCAGCCACACGGCGGGCGGACAGTAGCCGGGCACTTTTTTCATCGCCTCGGCCACGGTGATGCCATCGGGCTGCTTCGGCTGGATTTTCACCGGTGAATCCGGGCGCATGGCATCCGGGATGGAATCGGCGTGGCTGAAGTAAGCGCCCTTCTTCGCGTGGAAGATGGGCGTGGTGGGCATCCAGTTGCCCTGCTGGTCACTCACAAAGACATCGCCCTCGAAATTCGTGCCGATGCCGCAGGGACTGCGAAAACCGGCGCACCACGGCTCCAGTTTGCCCTCCGGCGAGGTGCGCACGACCCAGCCACGCCAGAGCTTGTCACCTTCCACCATGGCTTTGCCCATGCTGCAATTCAGCGAGGTATAAAGATTCCCCTGTGCATCGAAAACAGGCCCGTAGGCATACTCGTGGTAAGCGCCGCTCACGCCCCAACCTGCGGCGGCGGTGAGGTATTCATCGGCGGTGCCGTCGCCATCGGTGTCGCGGATCTTCGTGACCTCCGCACGCTGCGTGGCGTAAAGCGCTCCATCATGAAACGCGAGCCCGAGAATCTCATGCAGACCGCTGGCGAAGAGCTGAAAGCCCTTTTCGCCTTCCACCCAGACTTCACCTTTGCGCAATGCCACCGCGAGTTTGCCGTTTGGCATCACCGCAAGGCCGCTGGCTTCGAAGTTCACGCCTTGAGGTAGGTCGTAGGTTTCGATGCGGTAGTAGTCCGACTGTGCTTGAGACATCGCTGGCATGGCGATCAACAAGCACGCGAGAGCGTTTTGGAGTGCGCCGGGCCTCCGGCGCTTTCGAACGTCTGTAGGCCTGCTAAAAGCTCCAGAGGGCTGGAGCACTCCAAAACGCTTCGCGTCTACCATGACAAGACCTCCTTCGTTTGCTTCCCGTTAATGTTGATAATGTGCTCGAAGCCGTTTTTCGTGGGGCGAAGGGTGTCTTCGACCTGTTGGCCGTTTTCGCGGTAGAGGAAGGTGGGGATGCCGTCTTTGCCGATGCGGTAGCCGCCGAAGATGCGTGTGGTGGTGACTGCGGGCAGTTGTTTGATGTCGGTGCCGAGCGGCTTGATGGGCGGCATGGCGCGGTCTTGCCAGTTGCTCATGGCGTCGAGGAAGCGGCCTTTCCACACGATGACCCAGCGGGATGTTTTGCCATCGAAGGCCGCGTTGAGGCCACCGGGGTAGCCGACACCGATGGCGTGCGTGCCGACGCCTTCGATGAAACTGCGGAAGACGATGGGCTTGTCGCTCGGTTTGAGCTCGAAGTCGGCGGCGGAGGCGAGTCCTTCCGGCAAATGCTGGCCTTCGACCTCGCGGAGGTAGGTCCAGAGGCTTTCGATGTCTTTGTCGGCTGTTTTGCGGCCCACAAACATCGGCGGCATGACGGTGCCGGGCTGCGTGACCTGCGGATTGAGCAGCAGCTCTTTGAAATACTCCGGCTGGAGTCGCTCCACCGTGTGTGTGAGGCGGATCACGGGCGGGCCGAGGGATTTACGATCCTTCAAGCCGTGGCATGAGACGCACGCGAGACCCGTGGCTCCGAGCAGTTTGCGACCCAGTTCGGCGCGGTGATGCTTTTCGAGGCCGCTGACGTCGATCTTCACGGCTTGGTCGAGTTTGTCGGCTTCGTTGAAGGCGCTGATGAGCATCTCGGTCTGCGCCTGACCGAAGTTTGGCATGCGGATGTCCATGTAGGGCCGCACGCTGCCGTTTTGACCCCACAGGATTTTTTCAAACCAGCCGCGTGTGAGCTTGCGGCCGACTTTGTCGAGATTCGGCGGCAGATGCGCGAGTTCGCCGAGCGATTCGGCGGTGGGATCGTTCACGCCGAAGAATTGAGCGCGAGGATCTTCCGGGCCGCCTTTGCCATCGCGATCATGGCAGGCGTAGCAATTGAGGCGGGACATCTGCCAGTCGATTTGCTGCTGCGCGGTGAGTTGGGGAGCAGGCTTTTGGATTTCGGCCAAGGCGAGGCGCAGGGCGCGTTTTTGCAGATCATTCAGATCAAAGCGTGGCGTGCCGGTGGGCTGTTTTTCGGCGAGGCAGCCAGCGGTGGGATTTTTGATGGGACGAGGATGACCGGATTGACCTGATTGATGACAGGCAATGCAATTCATGGCGGAAAAGAGCGCTTTGCCTTTTTCGATGCCCTGCTTCGGAATGTTCAGCGCGGCGCGGGCGGTGGCTTTTTCGGCGATACGGCCGGTGTGGAGGTAGGCGGCGAGGTCGGAAGCCTCTTGGTCGTTGAGGCGCATGTCTGGCATGCGGCCAGAAGGCCGTGTGTGGAGCGGATTCTTCAAAAAGGCGGCCAGAAAATTCAAATCATACGCATCCGCCAGGGCGATGGGCACGGAGCCGTTGCCGGGTTTTTCGATTTCGGCATCGGCGGGGACTTTGGGAGGCCGCACATCGAGCGCGGGCTCGTGGCAGGCCACGCAGCCGACCTTGTGGTAGAGGTCTTTGCCACGCTCGGCATCGCCGGCGGGCATTTTGGGCGTTTCGGCTTTCAGAGAGGCGAGATACTCGACCAGCGCCTCGGCCTTTTCGTCATCGCCTTCTTCACCGGCGAAGAGGCCGGGCATTTGCGTGCCTTTTTTGCGATGCTGCGGGCTGCGGATCATGAGCCAGAGCGTGTCTTCATCGAGTCGCGAGCCAACGGCGCTCAAATCGGGCGCGGGCTTGGGTTTGAGTCGTTCCTGCCATGCTTTTGGCACTTCATGGCAGGCGGTGCAGTTCAGCTCCGCCATCAAAAGCAGCCCGCCGGTGACGACATGCTCGTCAGGATCTTCGGGCAGGTTGAACTGATCGAAGTTGAAGACGTAGGCGTGGTTGATCGGCTCGGCTTGAAGCGGGTGGGCGCGTAAAGCATGCGGCATCTGTCCGATCAGACTGATCAGACCGATCTGAAGGATCTTTTTTGAAGGCGATATCATAGCCCCATGCGTGCTCTTTCCTGGTCCAGCGCCTTGATCCACGGCCCGATGAAGTGCCCCGAATCATGATACGTGCGTCCGCTGAACATGTGCTGATCGATGACGCAGGGTTCGTTCACATAAATGCCGCCGCAGATTTCGAGGTCGAATTTGCACTTCGCGACCGTGGCCATGCGCAGGCCTTTGACGATGTCGGCACGGGCGGGGATCTCGACGCCGTGGCAGACGCTGGCACAGGGCTTTTTGTTGTCCCAAAACCACTTCGTGATGCGCAGGAGATCGGCATCCTCGCGGATGTACTCGGGGGCGCGGCCGCCGCTGAAGAAGATGCCGACGTATTCCTCGGGCTTGATGTCTTTGAAGGCGATGTTGGCATCAATGCTGTAGCCTTCCCACTCCTTGGTGATGGTCCAGCCGGGCTTCACTTCATGCAGCACCATTTGATACTTCCGCTTTTCCGGCGCGGCGACGACGGGCGTGTAGCCGCCTTCGATGAGGCGGTAGAATGGGTAGAGCGTGTCAACGGTCTCGGTGGCGTCACCGATGATGAGAAGGACTTTGGGGTTCATTTCTGGTTTTGGATTTGGTGGAGGTGATTACGAGGCAGATGGCGGCGCTTCATTCAGACTTTGCGCCGTGCTTTGCAGCAAATGCGGCATCAGGCGGCGATGTGGAGGCGGAAGGGTGCCTGACGAAAATCGACGGAAGGGCCGAGGCCGGTGACGAGTTCGCCATCGAGCTCGACGGGGAGATCGCTGCTATCGTGCGAGGCGACGGTGAAGGCGGCGGCTTGCATGCAATCGAGGTATTCGCTCTGTGTATAGCCTTCATCGAGCATGCGACGGAAGAGCTGGAGGAACTCCATGCCGCCGAGGCCGCGAAAGATGATGAGATCAAGTTTGCCGTCCGTGTTGGAGGCCTCGCGGAAGAGTGGGAAGGGGCCGCCGTAGTGGCGACCATTGCCGATGAGGACCACGGTGCCGAGCAGCGGTGGTTTACCGGGCATCTGCACGCTGAGCACGGGTGGGGGGCGC
>JBILVU010000068.1:0-29440 GCA_044370285.1 Prosthecobacter sp. | reverse complement strand
GAGCATGTCGGGGCGGAATTCGAGGTCGTCATTCGCGGCGAATTCGAGCGGGTAACCGTTTTGCTCCGCCCACACGACGAAGGGCAGCTCCCAGCGGGCAAATTGCGACGGGCCGGGCCGCTCAAAGCTCACGCGGCTGCACTGGTTCTTCGAGAGGCTGTTGTAGGCATACACGGAGAAGCCGCCCCAGTTGTTGTAGGCGTTGTAGGTGTTCGAGCAGAGCTGCAAAAGGATCTTCGAGGTGCTGCCGGGCCGTGCCTGACGCACGATGAACCACGCGCTGCTGCTCGCGGTGCGTGCGCCACGATGCGTCCACTTGCCGCCGGCATCGGCCGCACGCAGCGCGACCTCGTAGTAGCCGCTCTTCCAATCCGCACCGACGGGCACGCGCACGCTCTCCGGCCAGCGGCAGCCATTCGCGGAGGCATCCTCCGGCACGGGATGCGCTGCGCCGGGCACGTCGGCCTTTTTCCACATCACTTCGCGTTTCGCGCCGAGTCGCGTGACCTCGATCTCAAACTTCGCCGCCGTGGTGCTGACGTGAATGGGGATCTCCTCGCCCTGCGCGACGCTGCGCTGCCCAGCGTAGCCTTCGATGAACAGCGGGACGGGATCGGCGGCGTGGAGGCACGAGGCAGCGAGGAGGAAAGTGAGGAGGCGGCGCATGGGAGGGCTACGCGGGGCCGAGGAGAAGGCTTTCAGGAGCGGAGGAGGGATTGACGATTGATGAATGACGATTGCTGATTTTTGATTTTCCAAGGCACAAGCGATCCGATACCTCGACAATGTGCAATCCATCTGGCCAACGAGGGCGCAGCCTTGACCATGGCCTCTCCCTGCGTGAAAGCCTCCCATCTATGTCCCTCAACCAACTCATTCTCGGCACTCGCGGCAGCGAACTGGCTCTCACGCAGACCACGATGGTCACGCAGGCGCTGCAAACGGCGCATCCGCATCTGAAAATCGAGCGCCAGATCATCCAGACGAGCGGTGACAAGCGGCAGGACCTGCGCTTTTCGGAGTTCAGCGATGTGGCGCAGGTGGATAAGGGCATTTTCATCAAGGAACTCGAAATCGCTCTCGCAGATCGTCAGATCGACGCGGCCGTTCACAGCCTCAAAGACGTGCCGAGCGACCTCGCGGCGGGTTTTACCCTCGGCGCGATTTTGCCCCGCGCCGCCATCGAGGACGTGCTCATCACCAAGGACCCGCACACGCTGGATTCGCTGCCGAAAGGCGCTCGCGTGGGCACGAGCAGCGTGAGGCGTGCGGCGCAGCTCAAGTGGCTGCGGCCGGACATCGAAATCGTGGAAGTCCGCGGCAATGTGCCCACCCGCGTGAAGAAGGTGCTGGGTGAAAATGCGCTCGACGCGGTCATGCTGGCGGCAGCGGGTCTTTTGAGGCTGGGGCTGCTGAATGCGAACCTCGCCCGCATCCACATCGAGGAGCAGACGCTGTGTGCGCTGGTGCTCGATCCGGCGAAATTTCTGCCTGCGGCCGGTCAGGGAGCCATCGCGATTGAGTGTCGCCATGGTGACGAGGCGGTAATCGCGGCGGTGCAGGCGTTGAACCATGCGGAAACCGAGGCGCGGGTGACGGCGGAACGTGAATTCCTCAAGATCCTCGGTGCAGGATGCCAGACGCCTGTCGGGGCGCACACCTGGATCAAGGACGGGCATCTGCACATGAGCGTGCGTGTCTTCAACGAAGCCAATCTCTCTGCTCCGCCGGTGGAACGCGAGGCCAGCAGGCCCGTTCACGAGGCGCGAGAACTCGCCGCGGATCTCGCCGCCATGCTTTGATATGCTCGACTACGCCGGCATCCTCGCGGTCACGCTGCCTGTCTATTTGATGATGGGCACAGGAGCTGTGCTGCGCAAAACCGGCGTGCTGCCAGCGGAGTCGGACAAAGGGCTCATGAAGCTCAGCGTCGCCGTTTTGACGCCAGCGCTGATCATTGAGCGTGTGGCGGGCAATCCAGCGGTGATGCAACCGCTGCCGGTACTGATGGCCGCGGGGCTTGGTTTTGCGCTCGTGGTGTTCGGCATCACGATTTCTTATGCGCTGGCACCGCTCATCGGGCTGCGAGTGCATGAAGGGCGGCGGACGTTTGGTGTGTCGTGCGGGCTGCAAAACTACGGCTTCGTGGCGATTCCGATCGTGACGGCCTTGTTTCCTGATCCAGGCACGCTCGGCGTCTTGTTTACCTTCACGCTCGGCATTGAGCTGGCGTGCTGGACGGCCTGCGTGGGCATGCTGACGGGTTTTAACAATGCCCCGCTGAAGCTGGCGCTGAATCCGCCGGTGATCACGATCCTCACCTCCCTGCTGCTGAACTTCACCGGGCTGCATGGCGACATCCCGCAGGTGGCGCACAACACGCTGGGCATGCTCGGCGGCTGCGCGGTGCCGCTGGCCGTGCTGCTCATCGGCGCGTCCATTGCGGACATCTGGGGCCAGGAGCGGATGAACTGGAAAATCGCCGTGATGAGCCCGGTTTTGCGGCTGGGAGTCATCCCGGTGGCGTTTCTGGCTGCGGCGGTTTTTTTGCCGCTGACGAATGAACTCAAGCGCATCCTCATCGTGCAAGCCGCGATGCCTTCGGCGGTGTTTAACATCGTGATCGCCCGTCTGTATGGCGGTCATCCCGCCACGGCGGTGCAATGCGTGCTGGCGACGACGCTGGTGAGCTGCTTGACGACGCCGCTTGTCATCGCGTGGGCGCTGAAGTGGATCGGGGTGTGAGGAATGGAATGCCTTCCAGCGATTCGATTTTGCCGCAGAGGGGCAAAGAGGCGGAGGGCGCAGAGTTTTGGTGAACCCACGGATTCCTTCCCACAGAGGCATGGTATAGACCGGTTCTCAAAAAGAATGTCTGATTCGGAGGAGGCTGAAAGCCTCCAGGAATCCAGCCCAGGGTTGGAGTGGCGAAGCCACGCAAACCCTGGGTTTGCCACGAACAAAACCGGGCGCTCTGAAAGAGCGCAGGAGAAACTGCGGACGTTCTCCCGCACTCTTTCAGAGTGCTGCGGTCCTTTCCAACACGAACCCAGGCTCTACGAGCCTGGGCTGCACTCCCAAGGGCCTTTCAGGCCCGTAGGGTAAATGACAAACATTCTGAGAACCGGCCTCATTCTCCGCCATCTCTGCTCCTTTGCTCCTCTGCGGCAAAAACGCGCTTTCTGAGAGCTTCCTATGCCACGGTGTCTGACAGCGCGGCCTTTGAAACGGCTTTGGAAAGCTCGTCGAGCTGTTCCTTGTCGGTGAGTTTGCAGCCTTTTTCGTCCTGGACGTAGATGGTGTCGATGGCAGCGCCTTTTTCAGTGTTGATGCGGGCGTGGGTGACACCGAGACCGAGGCGGCCGACGGCGGTGAAGATGTCGTAGAGCAGGCCGAGACGGTCGAGAACTTGCAGCTCAAGAACGGACTCATCCGGCGAGAGATGGTTGTTGAGGAAGACACGCTGCGGCAGCTCGGCGCTGATGGCATCGAGCGCGGAAGCGGCGACACGCTTCTCGGCGATCTCCTGGCTGAAATCGAAGTCGGGATCAAGGAATGCGGCTTTCACGGAGGCTTCGACGCGTTGACGGGCGGCTTTGGCGCTGACGGCGGTGAAGTTCGTGGTGCAGACGCGGAAGATGTCGAGCACGAGGTGATCGCCACGACGGAAGAAATCGGCGCTGAGAATGTTGATGCTCTGCGCGGCGAGTGCTCCGGCCACGCGGGCGAGCAGCAGATGGCGGTCCCAGCAGACGACGGTGAGATCGCTGTAGCCCTGCTCGGGGTGATCTTCCCATTGCATGACGGGCAGCAGACCGGCCTCGGCTTTTTCCTCGGAGACGAGCTTCGTGAAGAAGTCGCGGAACTGGCGCACATGCTCGATGACGCTCTCGGCCTCGCGGAAGTTGAAGTAGGAGGCGGGCATGTGCTGGAAGTGCGCATCCACCTCCGCCTCGAAATCGCTGCCGAGTTTTTTCAACACGGCGGCACGCAGCTCATCGAGCGGAGCGTGCAGGCTGCGCATGAAATCGGCGGGCGCTTTCATGAATTGCAGCGTGTTCGAGTAGAGCTGGCGGATGGAGGCCTCCTTGTAGCCGGTCCATGATTTATCGCTCGTGCCTTTGGAGTCGGCGTAGGTCATCACGAGCAGCGTGTCGAGATTCTCGCGGGTGCGCACGATGCTGGCGAACTCCTCAATGACGGCGGGGTCTTCGAGGCTCTTCTGCGTGGCGGTGCGATACATCAGCAGGTGGTTATCCACGAGGAAGAGCAGCAGGCGACGGCGCTCGCCTTTGATCTGGAGGCGACGGCAGACGGCGGCGGCGAGCGTGGTGCTCTCATCGCTGTGCGTCTTTTTGTTCGCGGCACGGCCAGCATCATGCAGCAGCAGCGCGAGGTAGAGGATGACGGGCTGCTGGAGGTCGTGGAAGAGCTGCTGGTAGAGCTTCACGCCAGGCAGGGTGGGATCGCTGAGCTCGTCGAGCTTATCAATGGTGCGCAGCGTGTGCTCATCGGCGGTGTAGAGATGGAAAAACTCGTGCTGCACGAGATTCGTGAGCGCTCCGAACTCCGGCATCCATTTGCCGAGAAAACCGACGCGGTGCATCTGCCGCAGCACGCGGGCGACATCGCCTTTTTGTGTGAGGATGGCCTCGAAGGTCTCGCGGTTCACCTTCGCATAGCGGAAGGATTGATCGACGAGGCGGAAGTTGTCCTGGACGAGCTGGAAGAGATCCGGGCTGAGGCGCAGGTGACGCTGCTGCGTGTGCAAAAAGAGCCGCATGAGGCGCTCGGGGTCCTCTTTGAAGACATTTTTCTCCTCCGCGTAGATGCGCTCGTGCTTGCGAATGAAGCCATCGAACTTCTCGGTCTGCTTCTTCGACTTGCTGCGAGCCAGGAAGCCCCGCACACCGCCGCGCTGCTCAGCGGTTTCGAGCTGCTGCAAATGGAAGCGATCCATGATCTGGCTGCTGCGCTGGAGGATGTCCCGCGTGGCGGTGTAGTACTCGTGCATCAGCGCCTCGATGCGGCGCAGGATGCGCTTGTGGCGGTACCCGAGGTTCGTGGCCACGAGACCTTGCAGGCGCAGCGTGAGCTGGTCCTGTGCCCGGCGCTCGGTGTAGTGCATCTCATTGCGCACGCGGAGGATGAAGGCGTAGGCCTTCTCGATCTCCTGCCAGCCGCTTTTCGTGATGAACCCGCCAGCCACGAGGTCCTTCGGGTTCAGCGTGCCGAGCTTCGCATAGGTCATCCAGATGAGGTTCTGGTAGTCGCGAAGACCACCGCAGCCATTTTTGACGTGGGGCTCCTGCACGAAGGGCGTGTTTTCAAACTTCCCATGCCGCTTCGCCAGATCATCCTGCCGGAGACGGAGGAACTCCTCCTCGCGGCCCTTCATGCATTCCTTGTCAAAACGACTGCGGAACTCCTTGAAGGCCGCGTCCTGGCCGGTGAGCAGGCGGGCTTCCATGAGCGCCGTTTTGGTCTCCATGTTCTCGTTCGCGAGGTTCAGGCACTCGCCCACGCTGCGGGCTCCATGGCCGACTTTGAAGCCGAGATCGTAGAAGAAGAGCAGAAAGTCGCTGATGAGCTTCGCCACCTCTTTGGTTACCTGGCCGCTGTTTCCAGGAAACATGAAGGTGAGGTCCACATCGCTGCCGGGCGACATCACACGGCGTCCATAACCGCCATGCGCCACGACGCTCACATTCAGGCTCTGGCGCACCGCCGGCTCCAGCGCGGCCACGGCCTCGGCCCACAGCACGCGGATGAGGTAGTCGATCACATCGCTGCGCATGCGGCAGGTCTCCGTGCCGCTGAAATGCGCACGGTGACGCTGTTTGATGCGCTGCTCCTTGAGCTTCAGGAAGCGTTTCGCCCGGCGCAGCATCTCGGCGCGTGGATGCGGACGCTTCTCGCCCTCTGGAAAAAACTTTTCGCCGATGCGCTGGAGGTGCCGCAGGTAGTCGCGTTCCGTCATGCCGATGTGCCCTTAGTAAGTGATGAGAGCGTGAACCGGGCCGTGGCCGCGCAGTTTTTCGCGACCGTTGAGGAAGGAAAGCTCGATGAAGAAGGTGCTGCCGACGATCTTGCCGCCAGACTGCTCGATGAGGTGCAGCGCCGCCGCCGCCGTGCCGCCAGTGGCGAGCAGGTCATCCGCGAGGAGCACCGTCTCACCCGGCGCGATGGCATCCTGATGGATCTCGATGGCATTGCTGCCGTATTCGAGGGAGTAATCGATCCCACGCGTCTTGGAGGGCAGTTTGCCCTTCTTCCGCACCGGCACAAAACCCGCGCCCAGCCGGGCGGCGATGAGCGAGCCGAAGATGAAACCGCGTGCGTCGATGCCCACGACCTTGTCCACCTTCAGCACGCCGGTGGCATCGATCATGCCGTCGATCGCCCTGGCCAGCAGCGCCGCATCTGCCAGCACGGGGGTGATGTCTTTGAAGAGAATGCCCGGCTTGGGAAAGTCCGGCACGTCACGCACCGTGGCGCGGATATGATCGAGGGTTTGCGAATTCATGCGCCGCCGATGATGGCGGGAACGGGGCGGGCTTCAAGGCCTCAAGTGCCGAGTTTAACCCGCCAGCGCCACCTCGGTGACTTCGGCGGCCCAGGTCCAGCCGTTCCAGGAGTCGAGAGTGCGGGGGCGGCCGGGGCGGAGGCGGGCGAGGGATTGATAGGCTTGGCACCAGGTGAGTTTGGGGCGACGGGTTTGCGCTTTCCAGATCACATCGGCGGCGTCGAAAAGCTCTTCGTTTTCACGGATGAAGTTCCGCAGATTGCGGAAGGTGTGGATGCTGCCGTTCGGGGCGCGGAGGACCCAGCTTTTGGCGGCCACATGCAGGTCCGTGGGCTGAAATTTGGGGTTTTGGATGAGGGAGGCCAGCCAGCGGCGCTTCGCGAGGCCGGTGTGGTTCCGCTGGAGCACCTCGCGGACTTTCGAGGAGCGGCGGATGCCGGCCACGCGGAGCTGGTGGTGGAGTTCGGCGTTGTTTTGTCGCCATTCGAGCAGGCGGGTCACGCGGGGTTCGGTGACGGTGGCGGCGGAGGTTTCGGCAGACGGAGCAAAGTTGAGCTTCATGTCTAAGAATATGGTTATTATTGCGAAAATGGGCAATCAGAGGCCTGTAAGACGTTTCTCATGCGGCTGCCGGGCGGGTGACATCGGGCTTACAAATCCAAGCCGGGCGGGGAACGGGGATTGAGGCTTGGCTTTTGGCGGCGGACCTGCCAGCATCCGCGCCCATGAAATGGCTCAAAAGTCTCTATGTGCAGGTGCTCGTCGGAATCGTGCTCGGCGTGCTGCTGGGGATGGTGAAGCCGGACCTCGGGGCCTCGCTGGAGCCGCTGGGGCAGGCGTTTGTGAGCGCGGTGAAGATGCTCATCGCGCCGATCATCTTCTGCACGGTCGTGCATGGCATCGCGGGAATGGGCGACCTCAAAAAACTGGGCAGCGTGGGCTGGAAGGCGCTGCTCTACTTTGAGGTGGTGACCACGCTGGCGCTCGTGATCGGCCTCGTCGTGGCAAAGGTCATCGAGCCGGGAGAGGGCATGCATGTGAACGTGACGCAACTCTCGGTGAGCGACGCCGATTCGGCGAAACTAGCCGGCTACCAAGCCGCCGCGGCGAAGCAGAGCGTGGTGGATCATCTCCTTCACATCATCCCGAAGACCTTCGTCGGTGCTTTTGCCGAAGGTGAGATCCTGCAGGTGCTCTTTTTGGCGATCCTCGCTGGTATCGCCCTCGCGAAGATGGGTGAGAGGGCGGAGATGATCACCGAGCTGCTTCATCTGGTCTCGCAGATGTTTTTTGGCATCGTCGGCATCGTGACGAAAGCCGCGCCCATCGCCGCGTTTGGCGCGATGGCTTTCACGATTGGCAAATACGGTGTCGGAGCGCTCGGCAAACTGCTGCTCCTGCTGGCCTGCGTGTATCTGACCTGCCTGCTGTTTGTGTTTGTGGTGCTGGGGCTGATCGCCCGCTGGAATGGGTTCAGCCTGTGGAAGATGCTGAAGCACATCAAAGAGGAGCTGCTGCTCACGCTGGGCACATCCTCCTCCGAGGCGGCCCTGCCGCAGCTCATGACGAAGATGGAGAAGACCGGCTGCTCGAAGGGTGTCGTCGGCATCGTGCTGCCGGCGGGCTATTCCTTCAATCTCGACGGCACCAGCATCTATCTCACCATGGCGGCGCTGTTTGTGGCGCAGGCTACGGACACGCATCTCACGCTCTGGCAGGAGCTGGGCATCCTGGCGGTGCTGCTGCTAACCTCGAAAGGCGCGGCGGCCGTCACCGGCGGCGGCTTCATCACCCTCGCCGCCACGCTGGCCTCCACCGGCACCATCCCCGTGACTGGTCTGGCCCTAATCCTCGGCATCGACCGCTTCATGTCCGAAGCCCGCGCCATCACCAACCTCATCGGCAATTCCCTCGCCATGCTCGTCGTCGCGAAGTGGGAAGGCGAGTTTGATGTGAACGCGGAAGAGGCGGCAAAGGTGCTGCGGGGGTGACAAGGAGGCTGTCAGTGCGCCAGCAAAGTGGCCATCTCGCTCCGTCGAGATGAGCTAGAGGCTTTCACTGGCGATTAAGCATCCCAAAATCTGTCAACGTATCCGCTTGCCACGCGCTCGGTTCGTCTCGCGGAGCGAGAGGACTACTTTGCTTCGCCTGATCGAGGCCTCCTGAAAATCAGACTTTAGGCCTCGGACTTGCTCCGCTGACTTCGAAAGCTCAAAACCCGACGAATGAAATCCACCATGATTCCGGCAATGACCCACTGAACGACACCAAACCCAAACCAAGCAAGCGCTGGAACCGATTCTTGAGGATATAACCGCTCAAAAACGGGTTTGCTGGCCGGAAGCAAGAACGGTGAAAGCTCAACTCCACCGTGCGGTTGGAATGTCAAAGCCCAGAGCGATATGGCACACACCCCAAGGACGAAGCCGCAGAGTGTTCCCAGGTATGGTCTAATCTTCATTAGGTCACGCATGTGAACTCGGAATGAAGTGGTAGGCAAAAGCCAAATACACCACCACCCGTCAATCAGGCTTCCGTGCTTCACCCCGTTTTCCCTCTTGCCAAAGCCTCGCCTGCGTCGTGCAATCGCGGCGGCTGGCGTGACGGGCACGCGCAGTCGTTTCTCCTGATCTTATGGCCGACTCGTCGAACAAATCTTTTCTCGCTTCCCTGCCGCTGCCGGGAGTCATGGCGATCCTCACGGCGGTGGCAGGCACGCTGCTACTGCAATACCAGCCGCTGACGCCGCGCCGGCCTCTCGACGAGGACGTGAAGCCGCTGGCGAACCCGAACCTGAGCAAGATCGACGCCTCGCTGCTGGAAGATCCCTTCGGCGTGATGTGGCGGGTAAAACTAAAGAACAAGCCGGCACCTCCACCGCCAGCTACGATGCCCGTCGCGGCCTCCGCCGTGCCTCCATCCCCTGCCCCGAGCACGGATGACAAAGGCATCGAGGTCGAGAACCCCGAGGACTTGGCGAAGCTGATCACAAGCCGCAGCACGGGCAAAGGCACGCGGCAGCCCGTTTTGATCCTGCCAATGCTCACGCGACCTCACACGGATGCGGCGTCTTCGGAGAAGCGCATGCGCATGCGGCAGGCGGTGGTGAATGCGCTGTATGTAGCCGGTTATGTGGCGGAAGACATGCGCTACCTCCAAGTGCTGCGCGTGCCGCGTTGGAATGCTGAAGGGCCGCAGCCTGCCGCGGGAGCCTTTGATTTCGACATCCCATATGAGTGGTTTTATCCGCCGAAGGGCACGCAACCACCCGCGCCTCACACGAAGGAGAATGATCCGCGCCATCGTCGTGTGCTGGTGCTGTGGGTGAACAACAAGCAACTCGGCCAGCAGCAGATCACACGACTGCGTGAACTCATGAACCTGCTCCTGCCGCCGTTTCAGGACACGCCGGACGCTGATCCGGCGAAGATGATCGTCACGCCGATGGTGAAGGTGATGGGCCCGTTTGAGACGGAATACCTCGGGCACCTCGTGGCGGAGAAAAAGGACATCAAAGGCTACCTGAAGGACTTTCCGGGCCGTGTGCCGGATTTCTCACTCGAGGTGCTGGAGGCGGCGGCACGCGTGCCGGGCTCGTGGCCGGGGCGGATGGAGGTGATATCGCACAATGCCACTGCCTCGGCGGAGTCCGTGCTGCGCAGCGCGGGCTTTGGTCAGGATGAAATCGACAGCCCAAGCCTGCCACCGGAGAAGCGCCTGGATACGATGCTAAACGGCACCAAGAGCGCGGAGGCGCTTTTCCAGCGCACGATCAACACGGACGATCATGTGGCGCAGGCCTTGTTGGAGGAGCTGGAGAGACGCTCACGCGGTCTTCCTTGGCAGGAAAAATATTGGAAAGGCGACGCGAGCCTCAAAACAAGCGGTCGCGTGGCGATCATCTCGGAGATGGACACGCCGTATGGCCGCGAGCTGCCGCTGATGTATCGCGAAGAGGCGCGGCGTCGGCTGGAGATGAGCCGCAAGGGCGCTGGCAAGGTTTGGAAGGATCTCGGTGAAGGCGTGAATGCCGGATCGGTGTCTGATCAGTCGATCGTGTGGTTTCCCTACTTTCGCGGGCTGGATGGGCGTGTGTCGCTGGCGGCGAAGGCGCAGTCGAAACCCGGTGGTGACGCGAAGAAGGGCGGCATGAATGATTACCTGCCCGATGAGGAGCCGGTGGGTGCCAATCAAAGCGACAGCCTGCGTCGTCTCGCGGCGCAGATCGAAGAGATGCACAGCCAGCTCCGCAAAGAAGGCGGTGAGGGCATCGTGGCCATCGGTGTGCTGGGGAGCGACATCTTTGACAAGCTCATGATTCTCCGCGCCCTGCGGCCAAGATTGCCGCAATCGCTGTTTTTCACGAACAACCTCGATGCCTGGCTCTGGCACAAAGAGGAGATTCCCGGCACGCAAAACCTCATCGTGGGCTCGCCGTATGGTCTGAGTCTCGCGGCGGAGTTTCAGCGCGGCATTCCACCCTTCCGCGATAGCTACCAGACCTCCGCGTATGCGGGCACCATGGCGGCGCTGGGCATGATTCCGAAGTCAGTCTTCCGTCCCGAGTCGGCGCTGCGGGATGTGCGGCTGTATGAAATCGGCTCCAGCGGGCCGCATGAGCTTTCCCTGCCCTCCACCAGCCCCTCGCTGCATGCGCCGCGACCGGATGAAAAGGAATGGTGGGATGCTGCGGGCCGTTCGGGCGTGGGGAAGATGCTCGTGGGGCTGCTCATCGCGGGCATTTTGATCTGGATCATCGTCGTGGTGTATGGCGAGCGTGGTGCGAAGGCCGACTGGCCGATGAACGAGGTCTGGGAGGCGTTTTTGAAGCTGCCGGGTTCCACGGGTCTCGTGATGCTGGTGAGCATTCCAGGCTCGATCTGGCTTTGCTACCGCCTGTGGGGACCGGATCGCTTCGAGGGCGAGCCCTACGCGTGGTGGAGCGGCATCAGCGTGTGGCCCACGGAGAGCGTGCGCATGGTGGCAGTGCTGCTGGGATTGCACTTCGTGTGGAAATCCGTCATGATCCTGCGGGAAAGCCGCAAGCACATCGAGGACCGTTATTTCAAAACCTGGAAGGATGTGAGCGATGCCGCGCCGGCCGCCTCCAGCCATGAAAAGGGAGCGCTGGCCCGCTTGGTGAACCTCTTCGTCTGGCGCACGGAGGAGACGGACCCGCACACGCTTTGGAACGAGTATGCCCGTCGCAGCCAGCCCACGGTGCGCCTTGCCCGCTCGCTGGTTTTTCTCGCTGGGTTGCTTATCACCGGCTCGCAGATCGTCTCGATCATCGGCGGCGATACCGCACCGGTGCGCGGCCCCACGGCCCAAGTGGATGCCATCATGGATGCGATGTCCTTTTTCACGCTGATGCTGATCACCGCCTACGTGCTCGATGCCACCTGGCTGGGCCGCAGCGTGGCTCAGCGCTTTGCCAAAGCCGGTGCGAAATGGGACAAGGCCCGCGAAGCCCTCGCCGGTCGTGGTTTGCATGACGACATCATCGACCGCTACCTCGACCTCCGCGTGGTGGGCAGGCTCACGGGCGACATGATGCGCCTGGCCTTCTTCCCCTTCTATGTGCTCGGCCTCATGATCTTCTGCCGCATCGGCCGCTTCGACAACTGGCCCTGGCCTCCCGGTCTGCTGATCGTGTATGCCGCTGTGGCTTTCCTCATCGTTTTCTTCTGCGGCCTCGTCCGCAAGCAGGCGGAAGCCGTGCGCCGCGAGGCCCTGAAGGCCCTGCGCATGCGCGAAGACGCTGGCGATGCCATCATCGCAGGCAAAGGCAGCGATGGCAAACTCGCCGCCATGCGCAGCGAGGTCGAAAACCTCCGCGAAGGCGCTCTCGCCCCTTTCGCCGAGCAGCCTGCGATGAAGTCCGTTTTTTGGATGCTCGGTGCCATCGGTGCGGGCGGCCTGTGGCAGTATGTGACGGCGCTGATGAGGTGAGGAACGTTCAACACTCAACATCGAACGTTCAACGTTCAACACCGAGGCATGCAGTTTCGACGTTGGACGTTCAAAGTTGGATGTTGAACGTTCTACAGCTCAATCTTCATCTGCGACGGCGAAGGTGTAGAGACATGCCGATGATGGTGACGCCACCCGCTTGATTGACTCGATCAGAGAAAGAGGCTGTCTAGCTGCTCATAGGCGTTGTTGAGCCAGACTTTGACGCGTTGACGCTCCAGGACGCCGAGCCCAGCCACTTCGGTGGTGCTCTTGTTTTTAGCTGCCCAGAAGCTCGTGCTGCCCGCGTCGATCTTATTGATCACAGGCTCGTGCAGACGACGGAGTGAGATGATGCGAGCGTGCAGACTTTGAGCGTGTTCCTTCTCACCTGATTTCTCGAAGAGGTCGAAGTTCTCTCCGCGCAGTTGATTGAGCACGATCACATAATTCAGCCTGGAGCCAAAACGATCGAGCAGCTTCTTCAGCAGATCCACGGAGTCCCTGCCGGAGTCCATCACATGCCAGTATGTCAGCGTGATGCCGAGATCACCCGTCGTTTCCAGCACGCCGGACTCATCCATCCATTTCACCAGCGGATCATGCGTCTGAGCAGCCAGATCGACGAGGATACGCTTGTCAGGATGCTCCGTCGCAGCCTCGATGATGGTGTCGAGGCTCTCGTAGCGGTCCACCACCACGGGGGACGCATAGTCAGAGTAAAAGCGCAGCAGAGAGCCGTGTGAGCGATCCGTGTCAAAGCCCAGGAAAGGCTGTCCGCGATCAATGAAATACTGGGCGATGACACGCGCGACGACGGATTTGCCGACGCCGCCTTTTTCACCGCCGATGAGATGGATGTTTGCCATGGTTGTTGGATAAGAATGCACCTCGCTGAATCGAGGGATGATGGTTCGTCATCAGTAGCCTCTGTAAGCAGGCGATGCGCCATTCGCGACAAATATTCAGGCGACACGAAAGCCGAACATCTTGTTGCTCGGAGCGTCCAAGCACGGCCTGAAGGCCGAACGACAAGCTCATCACCGACCCTGCGTCCTTTGCTCCTCTGCCCCTTTGCGGCAAACCAAGCTTGGAAAACGTTCCGCCAAGGTGCTTGTCACCTCACAGCTCGATCTTCATCTGCGGCGGAGGGGCGAGCTTCAGCGTGGGCACATCGGTGGGTTCTTCGCCGGGATCGACGGGGATGGCTTTTTTCACCGGGGAGCCGTCTTCATTCACGGGCGAGGCTTTCGGCACGGCGACGGCGGAGTTGTAGGGGTCCATGCCGATGATGGTAACGCCGCGCATGCGCACAGGCTCGATGTGCGCCCATTTGGCGGAATCCGGGATGAGCGAGGCATCCGGCGTGTTGAGCGAGGCACTATGCTGAAAACTGGCGATCTCGGAAGGCAACCCCTCGCCGGTGTGCAGCGTGCAGTAGCCATCGATGGGCGTGCCGGGGCGCACATACTCGGTGTAGGTGGAGCGGATGGATTTCTCGACGCCATCGGGGCCTTTGACCTTCTCGTAGCAGTAGTCCGTGGCGCGAAGGCCGCTCTTCCGGCAGAGTTCAATGTGCTCGGCAGTATCTGGCGGATTGATCTCGGTGGCGGGATAGGCGGTGGTGGTGGCGTTGATGATGTCCGTCCAGATGGGGAGGACGACGCGGTTTGAGAAGGCACCGGGGTAGATGGTCTTCTGCTTATCAAAGCCGGTCCACACGCCGCAGGTGACGCTGGAGGTGTAACCCATGAACCAGAGGTCTTTGAAATCGTAGTGCGTGCCGGTTTTGCCCGCGCAGGGAAATTCACCCAGCTTGTAATCACTCACGGCGGGGCTGCCAGTGCCGCGATGCAGCGCCTCGACGAGGCAATTATGCGTCTGATAGGCGGCGATGGGGTCCATGCTCTGGACGACGGCCATTTCATCTTCGGTGACCTGATGGACGATTTTGTCATCGCTATCGGTGATGCGCTGGATGACGTGCAGCTTCTTCGGGCGGCTGCCCAGCGTGGCGAAGTTCGAGTAGGCCAAGCACATATCACTCAAACGAACCTCGCTGCTGCCGAGGAAGAGGTTTTGGTATTCACTGAGCGGCGTGGAGATACCCGCCTTGGCGGCCACATCACGCACGAGTTGCATGCCGGTGCGCTCACCGAGATACATGGTGGAGGCATTGCGGCTGCCGACGAGAGATTCACGCAGGCTGATGGAGGACATGGACCACTTTGGACTTTCCATCTCCGTGCCCCACTCACCGAGGATACCCTCCATGGCACCGATCTGGACGCGTTTGTTGTCGAAGGGCTTGTCGTCCACCTTCGTGCCTGGATACACGCCAGGGCTGCTGAAGGCGGCGGCATAGACGAAGGGCATGAAGGCCGTCCCAGCGGGGCGTAGGCTATCAATGGCGCGGTTGAACTGGCTATCGCCGAAATCACGACCGCCGACCATGGCGAGCACGCTGCCGTCTTTGTTGTCCATGACGATGGAGGCACCCTGGAGGTATTCCGGCTTGGGGCGCGGCGTGGTGGGGTCGATATCCCCACGCTTCAAACGGGCGCGGTAGTCACTGATGATGCCGCGGTATTGATCGAAGGTCTGGTGCTCGTAGCCTTGGCGCTGCTCGAGGGCCTTGAGGTGCTTTTGCATGGACTCCTCCGTCTTGCGCTGGAGGTCCTGATCGATGCTGGTGTAGATTCTAAAACCGCCTATGGAGGCACGCTCCTCACCCACGAGGTTCATCACCTCCGAGCGGACGGCATCAAAGATGTAGCTGAGGCGCGGATCGCTGCTCTGCGGTGCGGTGGCCATGGGCTTGAGCTTGAGTTTCTCCGCCTCATCGGAGGCCAGCGCCCCCTCCTGCACCATGCGGTCGAGTACATGGTTACGCTCCTTGAGCGCCCGCTGCGGATGGCGGAGTGGATTGATGTTGTTCGGGCTCTTGATGAGGCCGCAGATCGTGGCCGACTCCTCGATGGTGAGCTCACGCACATCTTTGCCAAAGTATCCCCGGGAGGCTGCCTGCACGCCGTAGAAATTCAGGCCGAAGAAGATGCGGTTCAAATACAGCTCGAGGATTTCCGACTTCGAAAAGTGCCGCTCCACACGCTGCGCCAGGAAGGCCTCAAGGATCTTGCGCTTGTAGCTCTTTTCCATGAGCTGGAAGGTCTGGCGGGCGAGCTGCTGCGTGATGGTGGAGGCCCCCTGAGTGACCTCACCCGCCTGGAAGTTCAGCCAAACAGCACGCGCTAGGCCGATGTAATCGACGCCGTCATGCTGGAAAAAGCGGCTATCTTCCTGAGAGACAAGCGCATCGATGAAGTGCTGCGGCACTTCTTTGATGCCGATGGGCGTGCGGTTCAGCACATAGAGGCGGGCCATTTCCTCGCCATTGCGATCAAAGATGATGCTGGCGGACTCCAGCTTGCGCAGCTCGGCGAGGTCAAACTTCTCCGCCTCCTGCCGCAGCGGTGCCACGACGATGCTGTAAGCACCAAACGCTGCCACGATGGCCAGCAAAAAGAGCGCCACGAGGGCGCTGAACCACGACCGCTTATAAAACGGCACTCGCAGGCCGGCTTCGCCGCGCCAATTGCGTTGGGGCTTAAGATCTGGATCAATTCCCTTCATGGAAGTGGGGTGGGGAGGGTCGCGATGGTAGGCTCCCTTCACCCAGTCCGCCAGTTCTTCTTTGGCTGAATCAGATGGCCAGCTTTGAACCGCAGAGGCACGATGAACGCAGAGGCTTCGCCCACACAACAACCTCATCGTCCGTTGTGCCTCTGAGGTTGTTCAGAACCGCCAGAAGTTTAACTGTTTCACCAGTTCTTGATCCACTTTGCGCCGAGGGCGGGATCTGCCTCGGTGTCTTTGGAGGTGGCGCGGAGATTGGTTTCGTCGTCGCCGTAGGACCAGAGGTCGTAGGTGGTGTTGAGGGTGTTCTTCTTTTCGGGATCGGCTTTGAGGTATTGGAAAGGGCGGCCAAAGCCATCGACGAGGAGGTAGTGATTGCCGATTTTGCGGCGCAGCGTGGGCAGCGTGTCGTTAGTCAGGAGCCGGGCGAGGTCTTTATCGTCCCAATCACCATCCGATGGCTTGGCATCCTCGTCGGCACCTCGGATGGCATCGCTTCCTTCCCCGGTGAGAGCTTGGTAAAGGCATTTGGCGGCTCCGATCCGGTAAACCTTGCCGGGCATGACTTCCACGGTTTCGTCGGGATTCGTCGGCTCAGGATACTCTCCGTATTTCTCGTGATAGCATTCCAAGGCAAAGTCGATGGCTGACATTGCGGCTTCGGTGGCACGCCGTTTGCCTAATCGAGGTGAACTACCGTGAATCACGAGGGCGGCGAGCAACGCGATGATCGCCACGACGATGACGGTTTGGAGCAGCGTGAAGCCGGGTGCCCGACGGTGGTGGAGGCGAGCTTTCATGGTTTAAGAATACCAGACCTTGGTGGGCGAGAACAAGAGCCATTTCGCGGTCTGCTTGCGCCCTCGCGTGGCTGCGGCTAGAGCGGCGGATGCGCATTCTCATCACAGCGGGGCCGACACGGGAGGCTCTTGATCCGGTCAGGTATCTCACGAACCGGTCTTCGGGGCGGATGGGGTATGCCATCGCGGAGGCGGCGGTGGAGGCGGGGCATGAGGTGGTGCTCGTTTCGGGGCCGGTGAGCCTGGCGAAGCCTGCGGGCGTGGAGGTGATCGCGGTGGAATCGGCGCGGCAGATGTTTGAGGCGGTGCAAAAGAGCCTCGCAGGATGCGACGTGGCGATTTTCGCGGCGGCGGTGGCGGATTACCGGCCGGTGAGTGTTTCGGAGCAGAAAATCAAAAAGAAGGGCGAGAAGCTCGTTTTGGAGCTGGAACGCACGGACGACATTTTGGGCTCGGCGAGGTCGGTTTTTGGGTTTCGCGGGGTTTTGGCCGGATTTGCAGCGGAGTCCGAAAAGCTCATCGAGCACGCCCGCGAGAAGCTGGAGCGCAAAGGCTGCGATGTGATCATCGCGAACGACATCACGCAGCCGGGCATCGGGTTTGATAGCCAGGACAATGCGGTCACGCTTTGCCTACCGGGTGATCAAACGATCCATTTCCCGCAACAAAGCAAGTTAGCGCTGGCCCGGGAGATCATCCGGTTGGTGACGCAGCTTCCTCGTGCTTGAAGTCCCGGCGATTCAGGGCGGCCCGCCGATTTGGATACACTGCGTCATCATCAAAGACCTCGGCGTTCTGACGCCCGCCGCTACGAGTGGGGCTTGGCGTAGTGGAAAACGTGCGTTTTCCGAAGCGGGCGTCTCACGCGCTTTGCCAAAGACCCCGGCGTGCTGACGCCCGCCGCTACGAGTGGAGCTTGGCGTAGTGGAAAACGTGCGTTTTCCGAGGCGAACGTTTCACTCGCTTTACCAAAGACCTCGGCGTGCTGACGCCCGCCGCTACGAGTGGGGCTTGGCGAATTGGAAAACGTGAGTTTTCCGAAGCGAACGTTTCATGCGCTTAGCCGAAGGCATCGGCGTGCTGACGCCCGCCGCTACGTCTTGAACTCAGGCTGTTGGAGCAAAAAAGTCGTCGCAATGATGGGAAGATTGGGCAGGTAGAGGATTGCCCTTACTTTCATGGAACTCCAAGCCCTCCTCGCCACCGCCACTGAAGCCGCACATGCTGCGGGTACTCTTATTCAAACGAACTTTGGTTCCGAACTCACGGTGAATGAGATGCAGCGGCATGACATCAAGCTGGAGCTGGATGTGCGCAGCCAGAAGCTGATCACGGAGATGATTTTGGCGAAGTTCCCGGAGCACGCGATCCTCGGTGAGGAAGGTGGCGATACGGGTGGCGACGGACCCATCGAGTGGATCGTGGACCCGATCGACGGCACGGTGAATTACTTCTTCGGCATCCCGCACTTCTGCGTGTCCATCGCCGCCCGCGAGCGGGATTCGAAGAAGCTGCTCATCGGCGTGATCTTTGACCCGATGCAGAAGGAAACCTTCACGGTGATGGCTGGCGGCACGACGCTGCTGAATGGCAAGCCGGTGAAATGCAGCAGCCGCGCCACGATGGCGGAGGCGGTGGTGACGGTGGGCTTTTCGAAGAGCAAGGAGGCGCTCGATCTGGGCTTTGAACGCTACAAGCGCATCGCCTACGAGGTGCGGAAGACGCGCATGCTGGGCAGCGCGGCGCTGGCGATGGCCTACATCGCCTGCGGTCGTCTCGATGCGTATGTGGAAGAGCAGATCAGCCTGTGGGACATCGCCGCAGGTCAGCTCATGGTGGAATGTGGCGGCGGCAAGGTGGAGACGAAGCCGAGCACCACGAAGCCGGGCACGATGTTTATTTGTGCGACGAACGGAAAGCTCGGGATTGAGAGCTACCTGTGAGTCAAAGAGGTCAAGAGGGTCAAGGCTTGACCTTTTGACCTGGGCTTGACGGCGAAGCCTTCTCCTACTCCTCGAAGACTACACCGCCGCGCTGTTGCATGCTGAGTTCGATGCCGATTTTGCGGTAGGCTTCGCGGAGATCGGATTCGAGTTTGGCGACTTTGCGTCCGGCGAGGAGGTGGGTGCGGAGGGCCTCGGCGGTGGGGGTGCCTTTTTCGATGTCGCGCAGCCAGCCGATGAGGTTGGAGGCTTTTTTGTCGCCATCGAGATGGTAGAAGAAATAGGTGAGGAGGAGGGCGGAGGTGTAGTTTTGGCCGGCTCCTTCGCCAGCGAGGGCAGCGCCCCATTCCTGATGCTGGATGGCGAGCAACTCGGAGATGGAGATCATGGGGTAGTGGACAGTGTTGCCCTGGACGACGGCTCCACGATTGCGCAGGGCGAGTTTGAGGCGGACTTCCATGCCGGAGAGGAAGAAGCGGCCGTGGACGAAATCGGCGATGCCGGTGTATTCGGCAGATCCTTCGGAATACCACACGGGCAGGCGAGGCAGCCAGCGACTCATCATCTGGTGGGTGATCTCGTGGATTAGGGTTTCGTTGGACTCGACGGAGCGGTCCACCTGCACGCGTTTACCGGCAACGACGCTCATGCCGAGGTTGGAGATGGGGACGTAGATGGTCTTGTCCGAGCGTGAATAGAAACCGCCGCTACCGACGGGTGCGCCGGTGGCGAGATAGGCCTCATCGGTGCTGAGGATGCGGGCGCGGAACCATTTTCGCATGGTTTCGGGCGCGGGACGAAGGTCGAGCGGGAGCTGGCAGTTCAGCATCCAGGTGGCTTCAAACACGCGGGCGAAGTGGCGCACGGCATCGGGGCCGATGGGGGCATCGCAGCAGAACTCGAAGTGCTCGGTGTGGTAGATGTACTCGTCCTTGGAAGCATCCTCGGTGACGACGCGGACCTCCGGTGTGTTTTTGAGGGCGACGCTGCGCGGCCAAGTGGCAAGAGCGGGGACCTCAGGGGCTTCTTGGGGCGGTGTGGGAAGAGGTGGAGCCGCGAATTTGGATTTGGCGAGATCGATGCCTTCCTTGGTGGATGAGTCCTTTTTGCTTTTGGAGACGAGTTTGGACTTCGGTGGCTCTTTTTCCGTCTTGGTCGTGCTGGCGGCTTTTTCGGAGTCAGGCTTCTCTTCGCCACCGGGAAGTGTTTTGAGGCTGTGCGCTTGAGCAATCGGCGCTTCGAGCGTTTTGCTACGGACGACGGCGCTGCGGGCTTCCTTTTGGGTGAGCCAAGTGACGGCGATGGCTCCCGAAAACACCAACAAAGCAGCGACGAGCGTCCATCCGCCGATCACCGTGCACGCACGCAGGATCTTTGGCCCGCGCTTGGGACGCGGCAAAGGCGGCGGCTGCGAAGCGGCGGCGGGTTTGGGAGGCTGGGGGATGGGATAAGCCACGGGGCGGTGATGGATTGAAGATTGTCGAGCAATCGATTTTTGATGTTTGAGGTAGGGGCGGCTCGTGAATCGACGGGGGAGGCAGAGTAGGAGCAGGAGGCGGAGTCAGATTAAGGGGCGGCGAGCCAGAGGAGAGAGGTGCTGCGGATGAGGAAGAGAGATTCGAAGGGCTTCACGGCGGGGGCGGCGGGGGTCCACGCACCGTTTTCGAGGGTGTGGGAGGAGTAGTCGCTGGTGGCAGGCTGCCAGAAGCGGAGGCGGTCGCCTTCGGAGAGGTTGGTGGGAACTTCGCCCGAGGTCAGCGAGCCGGTGGTGATGAGCTGGGTGCCTTTGACGAGCGGAATGCGCAGGGCCTTGGAACGCACTTCGCCGGTGTAGGCACGGGTGAAGCCGCTGCCAGTGATCTTGACGAGGATGCCGCTGAAGGCGGTGAAGGGTGCATCGACTTCGGCAGGGACGAAGGTGCTCTTCGCGGTATCGTAGGCGAGGAGGCGATCTTCGTCGGAGAGGTCGGCGGCGGGAAGGAGGGCTTCGAGGGTGTGATGCGGACGCAGGGTGATGCGGGCGGTGGTGGCCGGGATGGTGGTGGTGACCTTGTTGGCTTCCACGGTGGCAGTGCGGCCAGCGTGAGGTCCGTCGAGGATTTCGAGTTCGGTGAAGGTGGGGAGTTTGAGAGATTGAGGAAGGGTGAGGGTGCCGTCTTCGGTGATGGTGGCGGTGCCAGTGTAGAGGGCGGGCTGGACAAGCGGCATGCTGAAGGTGCGGGCACCGTTGGCGAAGGTTTGGAAGGTCCAGGCGTGGGTGACACTGGTGGTGGTGGCTTCGGGCTTGCCATCGCGGTTGGCATCGAGTTCGACGCGGAGGCGCAGGAAGCCGAGGGTGGCATTCGCGGGAGCGAGATCGGCGTAGCGACGGGTGACGGTGCCATCGCGGTTGAAGGTGGCAGCGGCAGGCAGCGCGAGCGCTTTCCAATCGGCGTTTTCGAGCTGTGAGGCGGCTTCGAGCGTGAAGCGGAGATCATCGCGACCTTCCATCGGACGCGTGACGATGGCGTCGATGGTTTGGGAGGTTTGATTGGCTTCGAGAGCGAAGCGGGTCACGAGCAGGCCGCTGCGTGGATCGGTGCCGAGGGCGTATTCGAGGAGGTTGGAGGCGTTGTCGCCATCTTCATCGGCGGTGGCGGAAGTGAGAGAGTTTTGGGTGCTCCACGAGGCGAAGGTGAGGGTGGAGGCGGTGAGGCTGTTTGTGGCCGTGGAGGCGCTCGGGGCGGGGGCACCGAGCATGTTGCTGACGACATTCGAGGCACTCGGGAAGCCAGTGCCGGTGCCGCTGACGAGGCCGAGGTCGCGGGTGAGATCGACGCGGGTATCGGTGCCGTCATCGGTGATGCCTTCGAAGCCGTTTTCGGAGCTGCCGGACGGTGAAAGCGTGGGCCGCAGGCTGAAGACGGCGGTGCTGGCACCCGTCGTGGAAGGTGTGGCAGCGGCGATGAGGTCCTGACCGGCATTGTCATCGCCAGCGACGACGCTGCTCATCGGGATCATGCCTTCGAGCGGCATGCCACCGCCGAATTGCGAGGCGGGCAGGTGCAGGAAGTAGCTGCCAGGATTGAGCCCTTCGATGAGGTAGCGGCCTTTGTTATCCGTGATGGCGACGCCCGCAGCCGGTGTGACGCCGACGGTGCTGCCCTGCGTGTAGATCTGCACGAGGACGCCTTCGAGACCTTCGTTGAAGTCGTAGCTGCCGTCGTTGTTGAGGTCGAAATAGACGAGGTTGCCGACAGAGACGGTGTTGAAGAGACCGAAGTCGATGGTCGTGTTCGTATCCGCATCGGTATCGTCATCGGTGGTGGATTCGGTGCCAGCGGCGAGGGCAAAGATGGGGCTGAAGAGCGGGGTGCCAGCGCCGCCGGGCTGGGCACCGTCGTTGTTGTTATCCACGTTGTTATCCGTGGTGGCAGGTGTGCCGCCGGTCTCGGCGTAGTCGGTAGGTGGCGTGACCTTGATGTAGAAATTGCCAGCGGAGAGATTGGTGAAGCTGTAAGCGCCGGTGGAGGTGGTGGTGATGTTCGAGCCGACCTGCACATCCGCAGGCGCACCGCCGATGGCGTTATCGGAGCCTGGATTGAAGAGCTGGACAAGGGCACCGGCCACGCCGGGTTCGCTCGCGTCCTTGAGGCCGTTGTCGTTGGAGTCTTCAAAGACGAGATCGCCGACGCTGAGGGAGCGGATGGTGAGGGTGTAGGCGCGGGAGGTATTGCAGCCGTAGGCATCGGCGGTGCGGAAGGTGATGGAGGCGCTGCTGGCGGCGGTGGGCGTGCCGGTGATGGCTCCGGTGCTGGCATTGAGGGCGAGACCGGCTGGCAGCGTGCCGCTGGTGACGGTGTAGGTGTAAGCTGCGGTGCCGCCTGTGGTAGTGAGCGTCTGCGAGAAAGCGGCGCCGACATAGCCAATGGCGAGCGTGGTGGGATTTAGGGTCATCGCAGGGCACGTGGGCGTGATCGAGTAGGCGAGCGAGCCCTGGCAGGTGTTCGCATCGGTGGCGCGGATGGTGAAGGAGGCGGTGGTGCTGGTGGGTGTGCCCGTGATGGCTCCGGTGGTGGTGTTAAGGCTCAAGCCCGCGGGCAGACTGCCGACGGAGACGGCGAAGGTGTATGGAGCCACACCGCCGCTCGCTGTGACGGTTTGGGAATAGGCGGTGCCGATGATGGCAGCGGGCATCGTACCGGGAGAAAGCGTGATCGTTCCGCAGACAGGTGTGATGGTGTAGGCGCGAGTGCCGAAACAGCCATTCGCATCGGTGGCGCGAAGGGTGAAGATGGAGGTCGAGGTGCTGGTGGGCGTGCCGCTGATGAGGCCGCTGCTGCTATTCAAGGTGAGACCGGCGGGCAGCGTGCCGCTTTGCACCGTGTAGGTGAAGGGCGTGGCGGTGCTGCCGCTGGCGGAGATCGTCTGCGAGTAGGCGACGCCGGTGGTCATGCCCGCGAGGCTAGTGGGATTGAGAGTGATGACAGGGCAGATGCGCAGCGTGTAGGTGCGGGTGCCGGTGCAGCCGTAGGTATCGGTGACGCGGACGGTGATGCTGGTACCAGCACCGTTGTCAGCCGTGGGTGTGCCAGTGATGGCTCCGGTGCTGACATTAAGTGCGAGACCGGCGGGCAGTGTGCCGCTGGTGATGGTCCATGAGCCATAGGGCGCGGTGCCGCCGGTGGCGCTGAGAGCCTGTGAGTAGGCGCTGCCAACGGTGCCGACGAGAAGTGTGACCGGATTGATGGTGATGATGGGGCAGGCTGGCGTGACGGTGTAGCTCTGCGTGCCGGAACAGCCATTCGCATCGGCGGCGCGGATCGTGAAGGTGGCGACGGCACTGCTGGTGGGTGTGCCGGTGATGGCTCCGGTGCTCGTGTTGAGCGTCAAACCCGCAGGCAAGGTGCCGCTGCTGACGCTGTAGGTGAAAGGCGTGGCGCTGCTGCCGCTGGCGGTGATGCTTTGCGAGTAGGCGAGACCGACGGTGCTATTGGCGAGGCTAGCGGGGCCCAGCGTGATGACCGGGCAGATCTTGATGCTCACAACCTGATCCTTGAAGCAGCCATACACATCCGTGGCACGCACGGTGACGTTCACGCCCGCTCCATTCGAGGCCGTGGGCGTGCCGCTGACGATACCAGCGCTGCTCAGGCTGAGTCCGGCAGGCCAGGTGCCGCTGGTGGTGCTCCAGGTGTAAGGCGTGCTGCCACCCGAGGCCGAAAGCGTCTGCGAGTAGGCGAGGCCGAGCGTGCCATTCGTCAGCGAGGTGGGCGTGACGGTAATCGCGGGGCAAACAGGAGCCAAAGTGTAGCTACGAGTGCCGGTGCAGGCATTCGCATCGGTGGCACGGACGGTAAAGGTTTGTGACGTGGTGTTCGTCGGGGTGCCGGTGATGGCTCCGGTGTTCACATCGAGGTTCAGGCCGGTCGGCAGCGTGCCGGTGGTGAGGGCATAAACATACGGTGCGGCTCCGCCGGAGGCTGCCGTGCTGGCGGAGTAAGCGGTGCCGACGGTGAGCGTGGTGCTAATGGCTGGCAGCGTGATGGTGGGGCAGATTTTCAGCGTCACGGTGCGTGTGCCCGTGCAGCCATAGGTATCGGTGGCGGTGAAGGTGAGCGAGACACCCGCTCCATTGCCCGCCGTCGGTGTACCAGCGATCACGCCGGTGCCTGCGGTGAGCGTGAGACCGGCTGGAAGCGTGCCTGAGGTGAGCGTGAAGTTATAAGGTGCGGTGCCGCCGGTGGCGCTCACGGTTTGCGAATAGGCCGCGCCGACCGCTCCAGCAGGCAGCGTGGATGGATTGACCGTGATCGCGGGGCAAAGCGGAGCCAGCGTGTAGCTGCGGGTGCCGGGGCAGGCATTCGCATCGGTGGCGGTGATGGTGAAGGTCTGGCTCGTGGCATTCGTCGGCGTGCCGGTGATAGCTCCCGTGGTCGTGTTGAGGCTGAGGCCGGTCGGCAGCGTGCCGGTGGTCACTGCGTAGGTGTAAGGCGAGACGCCGCCTGTGGCTGCGGCGCTGCTGGAGTAGGCGGTGCCGACGGTGATCGTGGTGCTGATGGCCGGCAGCGTGATGACCGGGCAGATCTTGATGCTCACGAGCTGATCTTTGAAGCAGCCATTCGCATCGGTGGCACGCACGGTGACGCTCACTGCGGCTCCAGTGGAGGTCGTGGGCGTGCCGCTGAGCACGCCTGCGCTGCTCAGCGTGAGGCCTGCGGGCCAGGTGCCACTTGGCGTCGTCCAAACATAAGGCGAGGTGCCGCCGCTCGCCGTGATGGTCTGCGAGTAGGCGATGCCAATGGTACCATTCGCGAGGCTGGTGGGTGAAACGGTGATCGTGGGGCAAACCGGAGCCAGCGTGTAGGCTCGCGAGCCGGAGCAGGCATTCGCATCGGTGGCGGTGATGGTGAAGATCTGGTTCGTGGTGCTCGTCGGTGTGCCGGTGATGGCTCCGGTGCTCGTATTGAGGCTCAAACCGGCTGGAAGCGTGCCGCTGGTGAGCGCATAGACATAAGGTGAAGCTCCGCCGGAGGCCGTGGCGGCGCTGGAGTAGGCGATGCCGGTCGTCGCGGAGGTGCTGACGGCTGCCAGTGAGATAACGGGGCAGATCTTGATGGTGTAAGCACGCGTGCCGAGGCAGTTCAAGGCATCGCGAGCCTGCACGGTGACGGAGACGCCTGCGCCATTCGAGGTCGTCGGGGTTCCCGAGAGCACACCTGCGGTGGTCAGCGTCAATCCAGCGGGCAGAGTGCCAGCGATGACGGTGTATTGATACGGTGCAGTGCCGCCCGTGGCAGTGAAGGTCGTCGAAGTGTAGGCCGTGCCAACAAGGCCCGCAGGCACCGAAGCCGGGTTCACGGTGATCGGCGGGCAGCTCATGGCCAGCGTGTAGCTGCGGGAGCCGGGGCAGCCATTCGCATCCGTGGCCGTGATCGTGACGGTGGAGCTGATTTCGACATTCGGCGTGCCGGTGATGGCTCCGGTGCTGGTGTTGAGGCTGAGACCGCCAGGCAGCGTGCCGCTCGTCACCGCATAAACATACGGTGTGGCTCCACCGCTGGCGGTGACGCTTTGGGAGAAGGCAGTGCCGACGGTGCCTGTCGTCGTGATGGAGGCCAAAGTGACCACGGGACAGATTTTGAGGTTCAAGACACGTGTACCAATGCAGCCGAGTGAATCCGTCGCACGCACAGTGATGCTCGTTCCGGCTCCGTTGGAGGTCGTGGGTGTGCCAGAGATGACGCCGCTGGTCGAATTAAGCGTCAAACCAGCGGGCAGCGTGCCTGCGGAGATCGCAAAGGTATATGGCGAGGTGCCGCCAGTGGCGCTGGCGGTTTGTGAGTAGGCGATGCCGACGGTGCCGTTGGCGAGGGAGGTCGGATTGACGGTGATCGTGGGGCAGACAGGCGTGAGTGTGAAAGCTCGGGTCGCCACGCAGGTGTTCGCATCGGTGGCGCTGAGGGTGAAGGTTTGGGCGATGGCGTTGGTGGGTGTGCCGGTGACTGCGCCCGTGGTGGTGTTGAGCGTGAGACCGGCAGGCAGCGTGCCGCTGACCAATGCGTAGGTGTAAGGAGCCAGACCGCCGGTGGCCGCTGCGCTGCTGCTGTAGGCGCTGCCGACGGTGAGTGTGGTGTTCAAGGCGGCGAGCGTGATGGCCGGGCAGACGCGGACATTGATGGCGAGCGTGCCAGCGCAGCCATTGGCATCTTGAGCGCGGAAGGTGACGCTCGTTCCTGCGCCATTCGCGGCGGTCGGCGTGCCACTGAGCACACCGGCGCTGCTCAAGGTAAGACCGGCTGGCAAGGTGCCGGCACTGACGGTCCAGGTGTAAGGCGCGGTGCCGCCGCCAGCACTGAGCGATTGCGAGTAGGCGACGCTGAGGCTGGCATTCGGCAGCGTGGAGGTGGTGACACTGATGACCGGGCACACCGGTGAGAGCGTGTAGGCACGCGAGGCAGCGCAGGTGTTCGCATCCGTGGCGGTGAGGGTGAAGTTGGCCGTGGTGGCGCTCGTCGGCGTGCCGGTCACTGCACCTGTGGTCGTATTCAGGCTCAAGCCGGCCGGAAGCGTGCCGCTGGTGACCGCATAGGTGTAAGGCGCGAGACCGCCGGTGGCCGCTGCGCTGCTGGAGTAAGCGCTACCGACGGTGAGCGTCGTGTTCAAGGTCGCGAGAGAGATGACCGGGCAGACGCGGACATTGATGGCAAGAGTTCCAGCGCAGCCATTGGCATCTTGAGCACGGAAGGTGACGCTGGTTCCCGTGCCGTTGGCGGCCGTCGGTGTGCCGCTGATCACACCGGCGGTGCTGAGGGTGAGGCCTGCGGGCAAGGTGCCTGCGCTGACAGTCCAGGTGTATGGCGCGGTGCCATTCGATGCGCTGAGCGTCTGCGAGTAGGCGGTGCCGATGAGCGCATTGGTGATCGTGGCAGGCGTGATGGCGATGACCGGACAGACCGGAGCGAGCGTGTAGCTGCGGAAGGTCACGCAGGTGTTCGCATCGGTGGCCGTGATGGTGAACGTTTGTGAGGCGGTGCTCGTCGGCGTGCCGGTGACCGCTCCGGTGCTCGTGTTCAAGGTCAGGCCGGTGGGCAGGATGCCGCTGCTGAGCGAGTAAACATACGGCGATGCTCCACCCGAAGCCGCCGCACTGCTGCTGTAAGCGCTGCCGACAGTGAGCGTGCTATTCAAGGTAGCGAGCGTGATGACAGGGCAGACGCGGACATTGATCGCGAGTGTTCCGGCGCAGCCATTGGCATCCTGCACACGGAAGGTGACGCTGGTTCCGGCTCCATTGGCGGCGGTTGGTATGCCACTGATCACACCCGCGGTGCTCAACGTGAGACCTGCGGGCAGCGTGCCAGCGCTGACGGTCCAGGTGTAAGGCGCGGTGCCATTGCTAGCGTTGAGCGTCTGCGAGAAGGCGGTGCCAATGAGCGCATTGGGCAGTGTGGCGGGCGTGACGGTGATGATGGGGCACACCGGCGTGATCGTCTGGCTGCGGGTGCCGGTGCAGGCATTCGCATCGGTGGCGCGGACGGTGAAGGTTTGCGCCGTGGTGTTCGTCGGGGTGCCTGTGATGGCTCCGGTGTTCACATCGAGGGTCAAACCGGCCGGCAGTGTGCCGGTGGTGACGGCATAGACATACGGCGCGGCTCCACCGCTGGCGGCGGAACTGCTGGAATAGGCCGTGCCCACCGTGGCGCTGCTGGTGACAGCCGCGAGCGTGATGGTGGGGCAGATTTTGAGCGTCACGGTGCGTGTGCCCGTGCAGCCATAAGCATCGGTGGCGGTGAAGGTGAGCGAGACGCCTGCTCCATTGCCAGCGGTCGGTGTGCCAGCGATCACGCCGGTGCCTGCGGTGAGTGTGAGACCGGCTGGAAGCGTGCCACTGGTAAGAGTGAAGTTATATGGCGCGGTGCCGCCAGTGGCACTCACCGTTTGCGAGTAGGCCACGCCGACGGCTCCAGCAGGCACCGAGGTCGGGTTCACCGTGATGGCGGGGCAAACCGGTGTGATCGTGAAGGTGGCAGAGCCAGCGCAGGAGTTCGCATCCGTGGCGGTGATGGTGAAGGTTCGGCTCGCGGAACTCGTCGGCGTGCCGGTGACAGCTCCCGTCGTGGAGTTGAGGCTCAAACCGACCGGCAGCGTGCCGCTGCTCACGCCATACACATACGGCGAGGCACCACCGGAGGCTGCGACGCTCGATGAGTAGGCGCTGCCAACCGTGGCGCTGGTGCTCAACGAGGCCAGTGTGACCGCAGGGCAGATTTTGAGCGTCAGCGTGCGTGTGCCGGTGCAGCCATAGGCATCGGTGGCGGTGAAGGTGAGCGAGGTGCCCGCGCCATTCGCCACTGTCGGCGTGCCGCTGATCACACCGGCGGTGCTGAGAGTGAGACCCGCTGGCAGCGTGCCTGACGTGAGCGTGTAGCTGTAAGGCGAGGTGCCGCCGCTGGTGGAGAGCGACTGCGAGTAGGCGATGCCGACCGCACCATTGAGCAGCACCACAGGTGTCACCGTCAGCGTGGGGCAAACCGGAGCCAGCGTGAAGCTGCGGGAGCCTGCGCAGGCGTTCGCATCCGTCGCGGTGATGGTGAAGGTCTGGCTCGTGGTGCTCGTCGGCGTGCCGGTGATGGCTCCGGTGGCGGTGTTGAGGCTCAATCCGGCATTCAACGTCCCGCTGGTCACCGCATACACATAGGGTGAAGCACCGCCGGAGGCCGCGGCGCTGCTGGAATAGACGGTGCCGACGGTGAGCGAGGTATTGAGTGCCGCGAGGCTGATGACCGGGCAGATCTTGATCGTGTAAGCACGCGTGCCGAGGCAGTTGAAGGCATCGCGAGCCTGAACCGTGATGGAAACACCTGCGCCGTTGGAGGCCGTTGGAGTTCCCGAGAGTACACCAGCCGTGGTGAGCGTGAGGCCAGCGGGCAGCGTTCCAGCGATGACGGTGTATTGATAAGGGGCGGTGCCGCCCGTGGCAGTGAAGGTCGTGGAGGTGTAAGCGGTTCCAACAAGGCCCACGGGCACCGAAGCCGGGTTCACGGTGATCGGCGGGCAGCTCATGGCCAGCGTGTAGCTGCGGGAGCCTGGGCAGCCATTGG
>JBILVU010000240.1:0-5258 GCA_044370285.1 Prosthecobacter sp. | reverse complement strand
CTTTCATGCGGTAATCTTCAAGGTCTTTGTTCATGGGGTGTGGATTGGGTTAATTCAGTAGCGAGCGGTAAAGGCCACGAATGTTCCGGCGATAAGTTTCCGGTCCAAATTGAGCCGCGAAGCCTTCTGCTACGGTAGCATGGTCGGCCACCAGCGCTCGGTTCTCGGCATACATCAGGATGCGGGCGGCCAAGGCATCTGGCTCCATCGGCGGCACCCGCCAGGAGGGATCAGGCACTGGAGCGCCGCAGTTCTCGGTCACGATGGCGGGCAAGCCACAAGCCATCGCCTCCAGTGAGACGAAGCCGAAGGAGTCCGCCACGGAGGGCAGCACAAACACATCATGCCGGGCGTAGGTCCGGCGCAGTTCGGCCTTGGTTTGCGGACCGAGAATCTCAATCGAATCGCCCGCCTCACGCAGCAGCGGCTCGCATTCCGGGTTTCGCGGTCCAAGCAAGGTCAGCTTCACGGCTTTGCCGCACTTCTTGAGTGCCTCAAACAAGAACGGAATGCCTTTGCGAAGGTTGATCGAGCCGACAAACAGCAGCCGCAGCGGCTGCGAGGTATCCGTGAGCCGCACCGGCTCATCGCGATGCCACAGCGCGGGATCGACCCACAGCGGACATTGAAACAGTCGTTCCTCAGGAAAGCCGCCCCGGAGAAAACTGCGACGATGCACATCCGAGTAGATGAGAAGCTTTTCCGCCAGCTCATACTCGCGGTTCTTGCGCTCGGCCATGGCAGGCAGATCGGGAGAAAACGTCACCGCCATGCCCGCTCGTTCACCAGCCTCCTTGAGGACTTCTTCAAGAAAGATCGGGTGAAGCTGCGGGCAGTCATGCACGCGGATCACGCCGAGGCGTTTGGCCGTTTCGAGCAGATGCAGGTCACAGGTCTCACCACCTACCGCTACCTTCGGCGGGTTCTTCTCCAGGCGGCGAGCTGCCCAGCGATCAAAGGCATCGTTCACGGTGAGCCAGTCATTGGTACGGCGGGGGTTCATCTTATCCCGCAGGCCTTTCATCAGCAGCGGCCAGGGATACTCCACCGCCTTCTCCAAGGGGAAACCTTCCACCTTGCGGCTCGCCAATGCCTTCTGGCCGACCACCCGACTGAGATGATGCCCCCACTTGCCCGGTGCGTTGTAGATCGAGCAGTAGAAGGCCTGCAACACGCCTTCCTCATGCGCCGCAAGCGCCAGTTGATAGGCTTGGTGCACCCCGCTGTAGGCCACACAAAGGCTGTTTTGTTCGCGCAATATCACACTATTGTCGTTCTTCGCGGCCACCAAACTTGAGAATACAACTTGCTGGGCAGATGAGCACCAGAAGGGAATAGACAATCAACAATCGACGATAAACACCCGCGCCAGCCTATCGTTTATTGTCTATCGTCTATCCCCTGGAGTTCATTCATGCCCCCGCCGCTAGCCCGGCATTCGGCCCGCTATTCGGCAGGCAGAGGAGCCAGATTTGATCCGGGCACACCTCCTGAGAGGCCAGTTCGCGTTCGCGATCCGGTCCACAGCCCCACTCCCGCACGACCCAAAGGGAATGCGCCCGAGCCTTGGCGGAAAGCAGCGCGGTGGTCCACTCGGGGGCAATGCTTTCGAGAACACATTTGATGAGTTTTTTCATAGTTGGAACGAAATCACTCCGTTTTATCGACACAGCTACGGGAGCTGCTTCAGCCCCTCGCGGAGTCCCACCAGCACCTCGTCAAAGCCCCACTGGGAGATGATCTCCAAGCTTTGGTGCCCTGCCTGCTCGCGAGCTGCCGCGTCACCGCACCAGCGGTCGAGAATTTGCGTGAGGCCTGCCACATCGCCCGCCGGGAAGATGCTGCCGTTCTCCCCTTCCCTGACCAAATCCGGGCCGCTTCCCACCTGATCGCTGACGACCACGGTTTTGCCCGCATTCATGACCTCGTTCACCACAAGACCCCAGGGCTCAAAACCAGAGGGCAGCACAAACACATCGCACAAATCGTAAAGTGCGGGCAGTTCGGACTGATTGCGGAAGCCCAAGAACTTCACCCGACCCGGCGCGGCCTCATGGGCGAGCTTTTCCAACGAAGGCCGAAGCTCGCCATCGCCCACCATGAGCAACACCGGCTCTGTAGGCGCGTTCGCCAGAGCGCGAGTTTGTAGAGGCAAACGTGAGTTTGCCCCGGTTTCGGAGTTGTCATCCTGACCTTTGGCAAGTGCGCCTACATTGCCTGCCATGCCTCCGACGGCACGAATCAAGACCTCAGGGGATTTCACGTCGATCAGCTTGGCACAAAACAAGATCACGGGGCGGCCCGGTTCGAGGCCGAGTTCCGCTCGCAGCTTCTCGCGATTCGGCGCGGCCTCCTGGCAGCGCTTTTGGAAGAAGGCATTGTCCACGACATAGGGGGCTCGGATAATGCGGCGAGACTCAACGCCGTAAGCACGGTAAAGTTCCGCATTCAGCTTACCCACCGCGAGGAAGGCGGATACCTCGCGGAACTTGCGGCTGAAGATAAGCTTGTGAGCGAGCCGCCGCAGTTTCCCGCCGCGCACGCAGCCAAGGAAGGTCTCGCCACGCAGCATGAGGGGAATCTTGCGGCTACGGGCCTGTCGCCAAGCTGCTTGGGTGAAGGGATGCGCCCAGCCATGCACCCACACCGCATCGAAGTGCTCTTGATTCAGCAGAGCCGAAATCTGGCGCTCAAAGTGAGCAAGCTGCTCCTTGGGTGATCCCTTCGGATCCTCCGCATTCAGCACGGTGTTGGGATAGCCCTCCAAGAGCGGCACATCCCAGGCAAGCTGCTTGCCAAAGCCCTTGTCAAAGTAGGCCCGCGCCGTGGCGTCATTGCCATAGATGACATGCACATCCACACCACCCGCCCGCAGATGCCGGATCAGCGGCGACTGGTATTGAATGGGATGCGTGAGGAAGTAAGCGATGCGCATGGCAATCAAGATCCGAGCAGCAGCTTCGCAAAGGCGGCGGCGGTGTTCTCGCGGTTGTGGGGGAGATACCACTGCTGCCCAGCGGCGGAGATGGCATCGAGATCGGGCGTGCTGGAACCCAACTCGTTCACAGCCAGCAGATGCACACCGCGTTCCAAACCTTCCGACAGCGGCAGATGACCATCCACCAGAAGAGGCACGACTCCATGGGCCATGAAGGCGGCCAGCAGGCTGGATTTGCCTAGGTACTCAGGATGGTAAGCCACCAAGCCCCAGCGAGCGGTGCGCAGGATGGTGGAGACTTCCTCAGCACCGAGATAACCCGTGCGGGTCACGGCAATGCCACCAAACACCTCCGCCGGTATTTCTGCGGCGCGCCCAAGGATGGTGACGTGTGCCGGTTTGAGCGCCTCGATCACCCGACGCAGCCCGGTATAGCCCGCATCCCAAAGCTCGGCTTGATAGCCAAAGAACACGAGATGCGCCTCCCGCTGCGAGGGCGGCGGCGCATCCGGTGCTTCGCCGAGATTGGAAAACACCGGCGAGGCATGAATGCGACCGCGATGGGCTGGAATACGATTCTCCAACCAGCGGGCGGAACCAGCGCGGTTGGTGATCACCTGATGCGAATGCTTGGCAAGGCTCAAAGCCACCCAGCGCTGCAGCGGTGAAAGCCAGAAGGAACTGCTCGTCGGCGGACCGTAGGCGAAGAGTTCGTGAAACATGGTCACGAGCCGGATTTCCGGCCGCTCACGGCGCATGCGGCGGATTTGCATCGCCAGCCCCACTGGCGCACCACGCTTGGCATAGCCATAGCCGGAGTATTGCAGCATCAGCACCTTCGTTCCCGGCGGTGGACTGCCGGTCCAGCGCTGGCTGCGAAGCATGGCAGGGGCTTTTTCAGCCTCCCACTGCGGGCTGGCCACGAGCACGCCGCCCCCAATCCCCTGCTGCTCGCGGAGCTGACCGAGCAAAAACTGCGCCTGCTCACCGATGCCGCAGTTCTGCGGGGCAAACCGGGCGGTCAGCACCCACAGAGAGATTACCGATGGGTCACCCATGCTTTAGACGCATTAGCTGCCGATACCGAAATAGAATCATAGTTTCTTCTGAGCAGGATAAGCAATAAAGTTCGCCCCATTATGCGCCCAAGTTAAATCAGGTTCGATTTCAAATACATAGCCTCTCTGTTTGAGCCAAGCGATGGCTCTTTCTGAAGAGGTCAAATACTCCTGCGAGAGTTCAATGTAGAACACCGGCCGGAAGCGCTCGATGACCTTCTCCGCGCCTGCCAGCACCTGATCCTCGAAGCCCTCGGTGTCGATCTTGAGAAAATCGAGCCGCGTGAGGCGATCCAGCAGCACCTTGTCGAGCGAGTCGATCTTGATCTGCACCTCGCGGACGCTGCCGTGCAGTTCCACGCCATCTCGTTTGATGGTGGCATTGCCGGAGGAGACGGGAACCATGAGAGTCTCCGTGCGGGCTTCCGTGCCGCAGCCGAGGTTCAGGCATTCCACGCGCTCCTTGAGCCCGTTCTTCTCGATGACCTCCACGAGACGAGGATAAATGATGGGCGAAGGTTCAAAGGCAATGACACGCCCCTCGGGTCCGATGAGATTGGAAAACACGAGCGCGGTGAAGCCAGTGTTCGCGCCCACATCCACCACGCTGCCACCTTTCGGCAGCCACTTCTTCACGATCTCAGTCTCGGCCGTCAGCCACTCGGCCCCGTGCATCTGATAGTAAATCTCTTGCTGGTCGCCATCGCCGTGATAGGGCAGCCAGGCACCGTTGTGCTGGGACCAAACCGTGCCGCCTGCGGCGCGATAACGAGCATCCAGGGACAGTTTGGTGCGCTTGATGCGGAGACGGTTCAAAGCGCCGCGCAGGGTCTGGCGGGGATGCGCGAGTCGTCGAAGCAGGGTATTCATTGGTAATTGAATTGTGGTGGCGAGATGATTCACTGAGCTATTTCCGCTTGAGCCAGACCTCGCCGTATTCGGTGAGCGGTGAAGACTGGCCGGTGAGAGGCACGATATCAAAGCCATTGGCCTCGACGAAGCTCGTGAAGTCCGCTGCGGTGTAACCCGCGCTCTCCCAGGCATAAGGATGCATTTCGACGCAGATGGTGAGCGCCGGATCTTGGACCACCTCTGTGGCTCCGCGCAGCACCTGGAGTTCCCAACCCTCGACGTCGATCTTCAGGATGGTGGGCTTCAACTGCCGCTGGCGGCAAAAACCATCGACGGTGATCGCCTTCACCTTCACCGGCGTGAGCTTCACCGGATCGACCGTCGTTGGAGCCAGCGTGTTGCAGGGATGC
>JBILVU010000067.1:0-29491 GCA_044370285.1 Prosthecobacter sp. | reverse complement strand
TCCTGGGTGCCTTCACCCCGGTCGCAGGTGCTGATGATGCGTTGACGGAGATCAAGGGAAAGTGCGGCCATTCTTAGCTGTACACCGTCCGTCAAACGTTTCCACATTATTATTTAAAATGCTCTAACATTGCCGCAGCAAGCCTGTGGTGAATTGAAGGTAACATTCGTCGCTTGTCCGTCGTTTCGCAGCCTCCAGCCATGAACCGCATCCTCACCTGCCTCCTCCTCTCGCCATCGCTGCTCCTCGCGGAGCTGAGCGTGCCGCATTTCTTCAGCGATCACATGATTCTGCAGCGCGAACGTGCGGCGGCGATTTGGGGCAAAGCGGATGCGGGGGCGGAGGTGAGCGTGGCTTTCAAAGGCAAGTCGGCGAGTGCCAAAGCGGGTGCGGATGGCAAATGGCGGGCAGAGATCGAAACGGGTGCGGCTGATGCATCGGGCGCGGTGCTGACGATCTCGGCGGGTAAGGACAAGATCGAGGTCCAGGACGTGCTGGTGGGCGAGGTGTGGTTCGCGTCCGGGCAGTCGAACATGTTTTACACGATGAACCGCTCGCCGGAGTATGCGGGGCTGATCGCGGAGTCGAAGCATCCGGCGCTGCGCATGTTCAATGCGCCACTGGTGACGGCAGAGGCCAATCAGGAGGACATCGAAGGCTCTTGGAAAGCTGCGACGCCGGAGACGGTGCCGGATTACTCGGCGGTAGCGTTCTTCTTTGCGCGGAAGCTGCATCTGGAGCTCGGCATCCCCGTCGGCGTGATCAAATCGGCCTGGGGCGGCAAGCCGGTGGAGACGTTTACGAGTCGCGAGGCGCTGAACACGCTGCCGGGCACGAAAGCGCTCGTTGATGCGATGCTAAAGGACGAGGCCGACTATGATCAAGCGAAGGCAGATGCGGCTTACGCGACGAAGCTGGAGCAGTGGAAGGCCACGATGGCCGCCGCGAAGGGCAAAAGCGCCGAGGAACGCAAGCGCCTGCCGAAGAAGCCGGATGCGCCGAAGCGTCCGCTGCTCACCGAGGGCCGCCCGGGCGTGCTTTATGCAGCGATGATTCATCCGTTCGTCGGTTACACGATGCGCGGGGCGATTTGGTATCAGGGCGAGGGCAATGCGAGACCCGGCGCGGTGCCGTATGACCAGACACTGCCGCTCCTGATCAACGACTGGCGCAAGCGCTGGAACGATGAGTTTAGCTTTTACTATGTGCAGCTCGCCAGCTACCACGCACCCTCGACGGAGCCCGGCACGCCGGACTCGTGGGCTCTCACGCAGGATCGCATGCGCCTCGTGCTCGGGACGACGCCCAAAACGGGCATGGCGATCATCAATGACGTCGGCGAGGCGAATGACATCCATCCGAAGAACAAAAAAGACCCCGGCGAACGTCTCGCACGCTGGGCGCTGGCCAAGGACTACGGCAAAGAGCTGATTTACAGCGGTCCGCTCTTCAAATCGAGCGAGGTGAAGGACGGCGCGATTCGCGTGACCTTTGATCAAAGCGGCGCGGGCCTGAAATCACGCGATGGCGGCGCTTTGAAGCGCTTCGAGATCGCTGGAGCCGATAAGAAGTGGAAGTGGGCCGATGCGAAGATTTACGGCAAGGACGCCGTGGTCGTGAGCAGCGCCGAGGTGAAGGCTCCCGTGGCTGTGCGCTACGCATGGGCTGCGAATCCCGAAGGTGCGAACCTCGTCAACAGCGACGGCCTTCCTGCTTCCGTCTTCCGCACGGATGATTGGGACGATGTGGAGATCAAGGTGGATGCCAGCGCTGCGCAGGCTGCCGAAGAGCGCCGCGCCATGGGTGTCGAGATTCGCGCCATCGCCGCCGAGCGTGCCAAGCACGACCGCAAGAGCCCCGAGTATCAGGCGCTGAACAAAAAGTTCCAAGAGCTGATGTCGAAGTATAAAGAAGGAGCGTTGAAGAAATAGTCATGCGTTACCTCCTTGCCCTTTTCATGCTCACTCACGCTTTAGCAGCGGAGTTGTCTGTTGCTTCGTATCCATCCATTCAGGCGGCTTTGGATGCGAATCCGAACCGGATGCTTTTTGTCCCGGCGGGTGATTATCTGATCACGGAGAAGATTCGCGTCCGTGGTGTGCGCAGCGGGCTTTTTGGGCCTGGGCGCATCATTCAGCAGAGTGACAATCAGCCGATCATCGAGATCGAAAATGCCGCTGAGGCTGAAATTCGCGATCTGACGCTCACTCGGCCCGAGGGGAAGATGGAGACGCGAAACGAAGGCGTTTTGGCGATCAAGTGCCGTGATTTGGTGATCGAGAACGTGCGTGTGATCGACAACCGCAGCCCCACAGGTGCAATCACGCTGCGTGAGAGCCAGAACTGCCGCATCAGCCGCTGTTTGGTGCGGAATTACATGCGGGTGAGCATCGATGACCGCACAGTGAGCAAGGACTGGGGTTATGCCTTCAACTGCACCGATGGCACGGGCATCAGCGTGAGTTACAGCACGGGCACGTTGATCGAGGCCAATCGGGTCGTTGAAGAAAATCTCGTCCCGACGCCGGAGATCAAAGCGAAGCACAAGCTAGGTGATTATGTGAAGAAGAACGCCGTGAAAGGTGCCCTGATGAGCCAGCAGGCCTGGGACTCGGGCTACACGGACAATTGGCAGCAAGGCAGCGGCCTCGTCGTCACCGCGCCGGAGGTGAGTGACCTCACACGCATCCTCGGCAACCACATCGAAAACGCCGCGCAGGGGATCGATCTGCACACGGATCATGTGATCGTGAGCAACAACCTCATCGTGAACTCCTTCATGGGCATGAAGGCGATGCACGGCAGCCGCAATGTGAGCATCACGGGGAATCAATTCGTCAAAAACTGCCTCTGGGCCATCGGTCTGATGCCTGGAGCCGCTGCGCATCCAGCCAGCGATGACAAGCCGGAAAACGCCGACGGTGGCTCGATCATCGCGAACAACATCATCTCCGATTTCGGCCACGGTGATGCGCATTGGATCTGGGGCGATGAGAGGTCGCCCTTCAAGTTCGACACCGGCCAGCAGCCCGATGATCCGCCGCTCACGGATGTGATCATCACGGGTAACGTCGTCAACAGCATCGGCAAACCGCGTTACAAATACGCCGTGATCATCGGTGGCGGCCCGAACACGCCGCGAGGCATGCACTTCTCGAATAACCTGCTGCCTGCGGGCACGCAGGGTGTGGGGAACGTGGAGCTGAAGCCGTGAAGGTGTCTTCTTGCGCTCCTGCCGGAGCGCTTTCGTACTCGGGAGCGAACTGTATCCGGTGGTTCTCGCTCGTTCCTCGCTTCACCACCGGCTATTTTCTTTCGAGCCTCCGGCTCGCCAAAAGTGCGCCAAAGGCTACCTGCGCCACTCGCTGAATTTCACGCGGAGTTTGTTTTCGATTTCGGTGAGCTGGTTTTTTTCGTTCGGCTCGATGAGGGCGAGGGACATGCCTTTATTGCCGGCGCGGGCGGTGCGGCCGCTGCGGTGGGTGTAGTATTCGATCTGATCGGGTAGCTGGTGGTGGATGACGAAGCTCAAACCGGCCACGTCGATGCCGCGAGCGGCCACATCGGTGGCGACGACGAATTGTACACGCTCCTTTTTGAAGGCTCGCATGACTTTGTCGCGCTCCTTTTGCATCAGGTCGCCCTGGAGGGCCTCCACGGCGAAGCCCTGCTCGCGGAGTTCGTTGCAGAGGTCCATGGCACCATGCTTGGTGCGGGTAAAAATGAGGCCACGCTGCTCCTTTTGGCGTTTGAGGAAGTTCGCGATGAAGGCGGTCTTTTCTGCCCGCTTGCAGATGGCGTAGCGGTGATCGATGTCGCGGTTCACGACGTTGGCGGTGTCGATCTGCACAGAGTGCGCATTGGCGGACATGCAGCCTTTGATGAGCTGCTGGATGGCGTCTGGAAAGGTGGCGGAAAACAGCCAAGTGGCGCGGCGCATGGCGGCGAGTTTGAGGATCTCCACGATCTGCGCTTTGAAGCCCATGCTGAGCATTTCGTCCGCCTCGTCGAGCACCACGTAGCGCACGAATTCGAGCGTGAGGGCGTCCTTTTCGAGCAGGTCGAGCAGGCGTCCGGGTGTGGCGACGATGATGTGGGTGGGACGCTTTAGCTTTTCGATCTGCTGGTCGAGGTTGTCTCCGCCGCCGAGGACCTCGGTGAAGACTTTGTCGGTGTATTTGGTGAAGCGGAAAAGCTGTTTGCCGATCTGCTTGGCCAGCTCGCGTGTGGGGGCGAGGACGAGGCCCTGGATGTCGCGGCGGGAGTGATCCATCTTCATGAGCAGCGGCAGGCCAAAGGCGGCCGTTTTGCCCGTGCCGGTCTGTGCCTGCGCGATGAGGTCGTCGCCTTTTTGGATGAGGAAGGGGATGACTTGCTTCTGAACCGCTGTGGGCGTCTGGATGCCCAGCTCCTCCAGGGCACGAATCATTTCCGCCGGGACGCCGAGTTCTGTGAAGGGATGTGACATGATGATTCCCTCCTCCGCTACGATAAGAGAGATGCCAAGAAGCAATTCATGCAACCGCCCAGCTTGAAGGGGCGTTATCAGCTCATGCAGCGCCTTCTATTCAGTCATGTGACCGCCATTTTGCCAGATCGCCTCGTCGAGAACGCCTGGGTGCTTTGTGAGGGTGGGAAGATCGTCTCGATCTCGACGAAGAAGCCAAAGGGAACCGTGGAGATCGTGGATGGGCGGGGCGGCTACCTTTCGCCGGGGTTCATCGACATTCATGTGCATGGCGGTGATGGGGCGGATTTCATGGATGGAACAGCGGACGCGGTGCGCATCGCGTGCCGGGCGCATGCGCGGCATGGGACGACGACGATCTTTCCGACGACCACCACAGGCTCGCCGGATCAAATCCATGCGATGCTGGATGCGGTGAAGGTGGTGCAGGGCGAGCGGATTGCGCCAACCGGTGCTCGCATGGCAGGCGTGCATCTTTACGGGCCGTTTTTCGCGGAGGACAAGGTGGGCTGCCATTCGGCGGCGGGTCGGCGATCACCGACAGCAGCGGAGTATCGCGCTTACTTTGAAACAGGCCTCGTGCGCATCGCCACCTGCGCGGCGGAGCTGCCGGGCGCGGTCGAGTTTTATCGCGAGGCGAAGAAACGGCGCTGCCTGATCACCTGCGGGCACTCGAACGCGAGCTGGCCGGAGATGGCGGCGGCATTCAAGGCTGGGATGCGGCATGTGGACCACTTTTGGTGTGCGATGAGCAACGTGGCCTCGGTGCGCTCGCGGCTTGGCGTGCCGATGCGCGGCAGCATGCTGGAATATGTGCTGGGCACGGCGGAGATGAGCACGGAGGTGATCGCCGATGGCTGCCACCTCGCGCCGGAGCTGCTGGAGTTCGCGTTTCGGCTCAAAGGACCGCGCAAACTGTGCCTCGTGACGGATGCGAACCGGGCGCTGGACCTGCCACCGGGGAATTATCGCTTTGGCGCGGCGGCGGATGGCTCGTGGTTCGAGAGCGATGGCCGCGTGGGATGGTCGCCGGGCCGCACGAGCCTCGCCAGCAGCATCGTGGGCATGGATCACATGGTGCGGCAGATGAAACGCGACACCTCCGCAAGCCTGCCGGAGGTCGTGCGCATGGCCAGCCTCACGCCTGCGGAGCTGACGGGCATCGCGAAGCACACTGGAAGCCTCGAAGTCGGCAAAAAGGCGGATTTGGTGCTTTTGAGCCGGAAACTCGACGTGCACCGCGTTTTCATCGGTGGCGTCGAGATGACGCTGTAACCATTCTTTTTCATGAAATCTCTGCTTTTACCCCTCTTTGTCGTTTTTGGTGCTCAAACCGCTGTTTTTGCCGCTGCGGACATCGCGGATGGAAAAGTCACTTTTTCGATCAAGGCACCGAAAGCGGCCGAAGTGCGGCTCAAGGGGCAGTGGAGCAAGCAAGACGCGTTGCTGACTCGCGGTGGTGATGGGCTTTGGAGCAGCGAGGCCATCGAGGTGCCTGCGGGTGTGTGGGAGTATTCGTTTCAGGTGGATGGGCTGAATGTGCTCGATCCGCAAAACACGGCGATCAAGCCGCAGCGCATGCCGCAGAAGAGCATCCTGCACCTCGCGGCGACTCCGCCTGCGGCGTGGGATTGGCAGGCGGGCATCCCGCACGGCACGGTGCACACGCATGTGTTTGACTCGAAGCAGCTCGGTGTGCCGCGTGAGGTGGTGGTCTATACGCCGCCGGGTTATGAAAAAGGTGCGGAGAAGCTGCCGCTGCTCGTTTTGCAACACGGCTCCGGCGACAATCAACGCGGCTGGACGGAGCATGGGAAGGCGCATTGGATTCTCGATCACCTGATCGCGGTCGGAAAAGCGAAGCCGATGCTGGTGATGATGCTGGACGGCCATCCGCACGGCATGGTGCCGCGTGATGACAAGGCGAAGCGGGGTGACTCGCTCGCGGCTTTCCAAAAAGAGCTGTTCAAGGACGCTTTGCCGCTCGTGGAGGCAAACTACCGCGTGCTGCCAGGCCAGGGGAACCGCGCCATCGCCGGACTGAGCATGGGAGGGTGGCAGTCACTCACCATCGGCCTGAATGCGACGGATCGCTTTGCCTACATTGGCTCCTTCAGCGGTGCGGCGGACACCGAGGTGGTGAAAGCGGCGATGGATGACAGCGTGGGCACGAATGCGAAGCTGAAGCTGCTGTGGATCGCTTGTGGGAAGGATGATTTCCTTTTGGAGAGAAACAACACACTCATCACCGCGCTGAAAGCGGCGAATGTGAACCACGAATGGCACCTCACGGAAGGAGACCACTCCTGGCCGGTGTGGCGCGGATATTTGAGCGAGTTTTTGCCGAGACTGTTTCAGCCGTGATTACTTGCCGAACTGTTTTTCAAACAGCGTCTTGAAGGGGTTCTCGGCGGCGAGAGGCGCTTTTTCGTTCACGAGCAGCGGTTGCACGCTGTCCCACCAGACGTCGTAGGCAGCGGCGAGTTCTTTGACGACCTCGGGATGGGCGGCGGCGACATCGGTTTGCTCGCCGGGATCGGATTGAAGGTCAAAAAGCTGCCAGGAGGCGGTGATCGGCTCGGGGCCGGCACGGACGATCGCAGGTTCTGCGGAGGCTTTTGGAGCTGCTTTGGCCTTCCCTTTGCCTTTGCCTGCCTGTTTCGGCGCTCCGCCTGCGTTCACCAAATGCCAGCGGGCGGTGCGGATGCTGCAGTTGGTGAATTTATACTTCTGCGGATCGGCATCCTTCGGCCAGCGGCCGACGTGGGTGAAGAGCTGGCGGTCCGCCCAGTCAGCATTTGGGTTTTCGAGCAAGGGGACCAGGCTGCGGCCTTCGACCTGCGCTTTGACTGGCTCGGTGAGCTTGGCTCCGGCGAGCTCGGCGAGGGTTGGGAAGAAGTCGATGTGGGCACAGAGTTTATTGACCGGAGCGGGGGTGAGGGTGCCGGGCCAGCGCCAGAGGCTGCTGGCCTTGATGCCGCCCATCCACGGCGTGCCTTTTTGGGCTCGTAGGCCAGCGTTGAACACTTTCGTGCCCGCCGTGCCGCCGTTGTCATTGATGAAGATGACAAGCGTGTCCTTCTCGATGCCCAATTCCTTCAGCTTCTCGAGCAGGTGACCGAGGTTCTGATCGATGTTGTGGAGCATGCCGAAGAAGTTCTGCACGTCCTCGCCCTCGACCTTGTCTTTAAAGAGGGCTTTGTCCTCCGGCCGGGCGATGTAGGGGCCGTGCGGGGCATTTGTGGCGAGGTGGCAGTAGAAGGGCTGCTTGCCCTTCACGCTTTCGATCCATTTGGCGGCCTGGGAGAAGAAGACATCGGTGCAGTAGCCCTTGGTTTTCTCGAAGGTGCCGTTGTGGAGGATAGCGGGATCGAAGTATTTGTTCCCCGGAGCATCGCCACATGAGCCGGGGTAGGTCTGGCCGATGCCGCCGGCTCCATGGATGAACATTTCATCAAAGCCACGAGCGCTCGGCCAATAATCCGGCTCATCGCCGAGGTGCCATTTGCCGAAGATGCCGGTGGTGTAACCGGCGGTTTTCAGCACCTGGGCCAGCGTGGTGGCCTTCGGCGTGAGGCGTTCGCGTTCGAGGATGGTGTGCGTGATGCCGTTTTTGAACTCGTGACGCCCGGTGAGCAGCGCAGAGCGGGTGGGGGCGCAGGTGGGGCTGACGCAGAAGTCCTCGAAGCGCACACCCTCGGCATTCAGGCGATCGAGACTGGGCGTCTTCAGGATGGGATTGCCGTGAGACGAGAGATCGCCGTAGCCCTGGTCGTCCGTGAGCAGGAAGATGATATTCGGCTTTTTACCGGCCAGACCGGCGGCTGGGAGGCTGCTGCCGAGGCAAATGAGGGCGAGAAGGTTGGCAATGCGGATCATGTGGCCCGGTCTAACGATGCCTCGCGGGCCTCTCTGCCTCGAAATTTTTGAAAAAATGCCAGGGAACCGCAGCATGAGCAGGCAGGCTGCCGTTGCTTCCTTCCGGACCTGGCGGGGTTCGCAAGCTGAACATCCACGGTCCCTGACGCGGCCAGCTGTACACGGCATCCGGGATGGCACAAGCACGATTCTCGAAGGAATTCGGGCTTTGGGAGGCCATTGGAGGTGAAAGAACTCAATAACTTCACTCCTGTGAAAAAATGCTGTTGTCGAAAGGATGGGTTTTCGGTAAAACAAAAAATTCAATCTCTCCCCTCATCACACATGGCCTGGAAAATTTTATCTGCTCTCGCTGCCGTCTGCCTCGCAGGCTCCGCCTTTTTTGCCTGGAAAAATCAGGAACGTCTGAAGAACGAGCGTGCCCGTGAGGAGTACACTCAGAAGAACCTTGTCTCGGTGCAGGAGCATAAAAAAGCCGCCGAGGAAGCCAAGACCAAGCACACGGGTGATCTCGCTGAGGCGACCAAGGAGATCGAAAAAATCAAATCCGAGGTAACCGACACGGCAGCCAAGGCTCAGGAGAAGGAGCAAGAGCTGGCTCAAGTCAAAACCAACCTCGAAGGCGTGGCTAAGGTGGTTAAAGAACTTCAGGGGAAGATCGACGAAGCGGGTGACATCACCAAGCTCATGGCCACCATCAAAGACCTCACGAACAAAAAGAAAGAGGCGGAGGGCGCTCTCGCCAATCAGAATCAGCGCTTCGCCAGCGCCCAGGAAAACGTGAAAGGCCTACTCGATGGCGTCAAATCCGCTGAGGAACGCGAAGCACGGGGTCGCAAAGGTATTGTGGAGCCTGATTTCACCGCCAGCGTCTCTCGCTCCTTCAATGAATGGGGCTTTGTGGTGCTCAGCAAAGGCAATGGCGGTGGTGTCTTTGCGAACGCTGATCTTGATGTGAAGCGCGGCAAGGAAGTCATCGGCAAGCTCAAGGTGCGGAATGTGGAGCAAAGCACTTCCGTGGCAGACATCGTGAAGGGAAGTCTTGCCGAAGGCACCAGCATTCGGTCAGGAGACCTCGTCGTGGCTGCGCCTCAGGCACAGCCTGCTCCAAAAACCGCCGCCGCTGGCGCTGCCGCCGCACCCGTGGCACCTGCTGCTTCGGGCGCACCCGCAGCTGCTGATCCTTTTGGTGCTCCACCAGCTGGCGGCATGGCACCCGCTGCTCCAGCCGCTTCGGATCCTTTTGGCGCGCCTCCCGCTGCTGGCGGTATGGCTCCTGCCGCTGCGGATCCTTTCGGAGCACCTGCAGCTCCAGCCGCAGGTGGTGCTGGCACACCAGCCGCACCGAGCACCGCTGATCCTTTTGGTGCAGCTCCACCCGCGAAATAATCCCTCTCCAGCCTTTCGCCCCAACCGTCACGCAACGTCACTTTCCTCCCGCTCATGATTAAAGTCCTGTTCATCCTTTCCATCCTTGTCACCGGCGTGGCCTTGGTCTTCGCCTTCAAGAACGGCCGCAGCTTCGCCGATGTGCGCAATAACATCGCTCAGATCAACAGCGAGATCGCCCGTGAAAAACAGGCCGATGCCGCCGTCCTCGCTGAATGCGCCCGTATCTCGGGTGATGTCGCCAAAATCAAAGGTGATCTCGATGTCGAGCAAGAGCGCCTCAAACAGAACAAGAATCGTTTCACCCTCGCCGATAGCGATGCAAAACGCGTCCAAGAAGAGCTGGATATCAGCCTCAAGAAAAAGAAGGATCTCGAAGACTCCTTGCCTGAACTTCCTGAAGGCGTAAAAGCCGAGACCATCGCCGAGGACATCAACCGCATGAAAAAAGAGCAGGCGGAGCTCGAAGCTCAGGCCCTCGCTAAGGCTGACGAGGTCAAAACTGAGGAAGCGAAGATCGCAGATGCCCAGAAGAAGCTCGACGAGATCACCCGCAAGATCGTAGAGCGTCAGAAGATGTTTGAGCGTAATTCCCTCCAGGCCCGCGTGCTCGCCGTGAATCCCGATTGGGGCTTTGTGGTGATCGATGCAGGCAAAGCCTCCGGTATCGAACAGGACACCAAACTGCTCGTCACCCGCAACCGCCAGACCGTTGGCAAGATCAGCATCCTCAGCGTCGAGAGTGGCCGCTCCGTGGCAAGCATCGTGCCGGATGCGATCTATGGTGGCTCCTCCATCGTTCCCGGAGACCGCGTGATTCTTGAAAACCTGACTGCTGGCAAGTAACCTGCGCCGCCTAGAGCGGCTCGCGCCATGAAAACGAAGTTCCTTCTCAGTCTCTCCGTCGTTTCAGTTCTCTCCTGCTTAGCCTCGTGCTCTTCAGATGAGCCGAAGCGCAAGAAAGTCGTCGGCCCGCCTAGTGATGGGGCCAGCAGCCTGCCTTGGAATCGTCCACGCCAGTGGGAGGGCACCGCCCGCTACGGCCCGATGGTGCCGCAGAGCCGTTAATCCAACGGATAAAACATCAAGGGCGGCCCATGCGCCGCCCTTTTTCTTTTTCGCAGGCTGCTCACGCAGTCTTCTCCAGCACCGCTTGGCCATCCGCCAGCTTCAACACGCGGTAAAAGCATGAGGACCGCTTGGTGTGGCAGCAGCCGCCGCCGCGCTGCTTCACTCGCAGCACCAGCGCATCCTGATCGCAATCCGTGCAGATCTCCACGATCTCCTGAAACTCACCGCTGGTAGCCCCTTTGTGCCAGAGCGTCTTCCGGCTGCGGCTCCAGTACACGGCCTGCCCCAGCTCCAGCGTCATGCGCAGCGATTCCTCGTTCATATAGGCCAGCATGAGCGGGGCGTTCGTGTCTGCATCCACCGCCATCGCCGCGATGAGGCCATGCTCATCAAATTTGGGCGCAAATTGCAGGCCTTCTTCGACAGCTTCTTTCGAATCTCGGGGGGCAAAAGTGATCATGGGGCCGCCATGCTAGCGGCCCGGTCTCAGAATGCAAACGCCGCTCAATCGAGGTAGACGGCGAAAACCCGGGCGGCGCTGTTCTCGGGGTAGTACACCCGAAGAGCGATTTTTTGATCGGGCAAAGGCTTCAGCCATTTCAATGGCACTCGAATGCCGTTGGTGGTCAAAGTGAGGTCGAATCCTTCCAGTCGGCGGTCGAGATGGTCGAGGAGTTGGAGCTTCAGCGGTGCCTCCTTCGTGATGCCATCCACATTGATGGCAATGCTCCGTGTCGTGAAGGTATGGGTGATGAAGTGAGCATCGTTCTCCACCACTTTCGGCATCAGAGAGCCAAAACCATCCCGGCGCAGCGTGGCGAGGCCGATGTCCATGTCATCGAGCACGCCGCCAGTGTCCCAGTGTGAATACCAGATCATGGTTTTATCCCCCTCATTCACAAACGCATGGCCTTGGAGGATCGCCACATCGTCCCACTCGCCTTCCTTGGCTCGCGGGATGACCGTGTGACCGGGTACGGGCTCGCGGAAATGCACGCCGTCGTTGCTCAGCATGAGGCCCAGGTCCACGCGGACGCCGTAATTCCAGCTTTTGCCCTTCGGCGGCGGCTCGGCGGCATCCTGCCACATGCCGTGCAGGCCCACCAGCACGTTGCCTCGGTTCCAAAGGCCCGCGCCCATGTGCATCTGCTGGCCTTTCACCGGCGGATTCGAAAGCTGCCCCGGCCGCGCATACGAGAGCGCCTTCGCTTTCGACCACGTCACGAAATCCGGTGAGCGATAGGCCAGCATGTCGCGGCCGATCTCGCTGCCATCCGGCCGCCATGACCACGGGCTGAGGAGCTGGCCGGTGGCATAATAAAAATCGCCAAAGCGATACAAACCGCTCACCTCGAAGCGCTCGCCGCCCGCGTTGGCCGGGCGATCCCCGACGCACTTCCAGGTGAGTCCATCGGCACTCGTCGCGGTGACAAAGGAGCCCCAGCGCTTCTCATTGGGCCCGATTTGGCTGCGACCGCCTTTCACTTCCTCAATGGGCATGTGGGCGATGTAAGCGCACTTGTAGCGCTTCGCCGGATCAGGCTCATAAGGCTCGTAAAGCACGCTGAGGAAGTCGTTCACATGAGTCATCGAATGCGGCTCGCCCTCGATCAGGCAGATGTTGTTCTTCTTGCTGCCGTTGAACTCCACCAGACCGAGCTCCGGCTTGGTCCAGGTGATGCCGTCCTTGCTTTCCGCGTAGCACATCGGCCGCCACCAGCCGGGGGCCTGGCCTTTGACGATCTCCGCCTCGTGCATGCCGAGATACCACATGCGGAAGGTGTCGCCCTGCTTCAAAACGGTGCCGTAGAGGATCGCGTGACCCGCGTCGGGTGAGCCAGGCGGGCCGTTTTTCAACACGGGGTTGCCTGGATGCTTTTGGGCCGTTTCGAGCACGAGCTTCAGATTGTGCTGCCAAGCGATGTTTTGATCATCAAAGGCAAAAAACACCTCCTCGGCCATCACTGGCAGGCTGACGGCAAGGAGCAGGGCGGAAATGATTCTCGTGCGGGCCATGTCGCGGATGCTTCCCCGGATTCCGGCGGTCACAACCCGCCTTGTCTGGTTCATCCGGCAGACCAGACTGGCACCTTCATGGCCGATGACGCATAAATCTTGTCTGCCGAGGTACCTTTCTGTTAGCGTTGGTTTTCGCCCAGCCATGAAAACGATCGTCTTCGCCCTCCTCGCGGCCTCCAGCCTGCACGCCGCCACGCAGATTACCTGGAAGCGCCAGCAGCTCCATGGCGATTTTTACTCCGAAGGTGCCGCCATCGGCGACATCAATGGCGATGGCAAACCCGACATAGTCGCCGGCCCGTTCTGGTGGGAAGGGCCGACGTTTGAGAAAAAGCACGCCTACTACGAGCCGAAGATTTTCAACATCAATGGCTACTCGGACAACTTCTTCGCCTACGTCCACGATTTCAACGCCGACCTGAAGAACGACATCCTCATCCTCGGCTTCCCCGGCAAGGAAGCGCGGCTGTATCTGAACAACGTAGAACGGACTTTCCAGTCCGTTGGATCGGATGAAACGAGTTCGAAAACTCGTTCTACGTATTGGCCCATGCACCTCGTCGCCGACGTGGTGGACAACGAATCGCCCGTCTTCACCGACATCACTGGCGACGGCAAACCGGAGATCGTGTGCAGCACGAGCGGCAGGTTTGGTTGGTTCGAGCCGAACTGGGACAAACCGACCGAGAAATGGCCCTTCGTCGCCGTCACGGATGATATGAAGGTCGCGAAGTTCACGCATGGTCTCGGCGTGGGTGATGTGGATGGAGATGGGAAGCTCGATCTCCTCGAAGCACGGCGCTGGTGGGAGAATCAAGGAGCGGGAGTTGCCAACTCCCGTCCGGACTTGGCAAGTCCGGCTCCTTGGACGCAGCACAACTTCGCCGCCGGAGTCGGCGGTGGGGCGCAGATGTTCGCGTATGACTTCGATGGCAACGGCACGAACGACGTCTTCACCTCATTGGCCGCGCATCGCTACGGCGTGGCGGTGTATTTGCAGAACAAAGACGCAGCCGAGACGGCTGCACCACATTGGACCCGCGTCATGCTCGCCAGCGAGCAGCCGCAGGACAACGACTACGGCATCGTCTTCTCCCAGCCGCATGCCGCGTTTCTCGCGGACATCGACGGCGATGGCGTGAAGGACATCGTCACCGGCAAGCGCTACTGGGCGCACAACGGCCATGATCCCGATGAGCGCGGCCACCGGGTCATCTACTGGTATCAAACCAAGCGCGATGGCAAAGGCGGTGTCGATTTCGTTCCTCACCTCGTCGATGCCGAAAGCGGCGTCGGTGTCGATGTCCAAGTCGGCGATGTGAATGGCGACACACTGCCCGACATCGTCGTCGGCAACAAAGCAGGCGTTTATATCCTCACGCAGGAGCGGAAGGACACCACCGCCGACCTCACGCCGAAGAAACTCTACGGCCCTGCACTCAAACCGCAGGCCGAATACGCCAAAGGCCAATCGCCCGCCGATGCGTTGAAGTCCATCCAGCTCCCCGGCGGCTTCAAAGCCGAGCTCATCGCCGCGGAGCCGGACCTCGTGCAGCCGATGGCCTTCACCTTCGACGAACGCGGCCGCATCTGGGTCGTGGAAGGAAACAGTTACCCGCAGCCCCGCGAAGTCGGCCAAGGCCAGGACCGCATCAAAATCCTCGAAGACCAAGACGGCGACGGCACCTTCGAGACGAAGAAAATCTTCTGCGAAGGCCTGAACCTCGTCAGCGGCATTGAGCTGGGGTTTGGTGGTGTGTGGGTAGGGGCGGCTCCCTACCTCATGTTTATTCCACGTGATGGCGACAGCACCGTGCCCTTAAATAAGTCCGATACGTCGAATGAGACCTATAAGACCTATTCGAAAGTCCCCGGCCTCAATTTCACCGCCCACATCCTCCTCGACGGCTGGGGCACCCAGGACACGCACGAAACCTTGAACAGCTTCATCTGGGGCCCGGACGGCTGGCTGTATGGCTGCCACGGCGTCTTCACGCACAGCCGCGTCGGCAAACCCGGCACGCCGGATGACCAGCGCGAGCCCATCAATGCCGGCGTGTGGCGTTACCATCCCGTGCGGCATGAGTTCGAGGTCTTCGCGCATGGCACCAGCAACCCGTGGGGGCTCGATTACGACCAGCATGGCGAGTGGTTCGTCACCGCTTGCGTCATTCCGCATCTGTATCACATCGTGCCGGGCGGTCGATACCACCGGCAGGCCGGGCAGCACTTCAACGCTTACACTTACGAGGACATCAAGACCATCGCCGACCACGCGCACTACGCCGGCAATCCGCGACCCGATGTCACCTTCGACAAAACGACCGGCGCAGGCGTGATGAACAACGACACCAACGCCCTCGGCGGCGGTCACGCCCACTGCGGCCTCGCCATTTATCAGAGTAGCCTCTTCCCGCCGACCTATCGCAACCAGCTCCTCTTCGGCAACCTCCACGGCCATCGCCTCGTGGCGAACTACACTGATGTGAAAAGCAGCACCTACATCGGCAAACACGCCGCCGACTTCCTGCGCGCGAACGACATGCACTTCATCCCCGTCACACAGAAGGTCGGCCCGGATGGCGCGTTGTATGTGAGTGATTGGTCCGATCAGCAAATCTGCCATCGCGGCAGTGGAGCCGTGGAGCATTGGGATCGCAGCAATGGGCGGATTTACCGGGTGACGTATGCCGGCCCTCCACACACTTCCGACGGGTCGGACTTGTCCGACAAGTCCGACTTCCCCAAGGCTCCCTTCGATCTCGCGAAGGAACCGGATGAGAAACTGGCCCGGCTCGCGGTGCAGACCGAGAACGATTGGTTTTCCCGGATGGCGAGGAGGGTGCTGATGGAGAAAGCTCAAACGAATGATCAAATTGTGTCCACAGCATTTCGCGCAATTGGAGACTTTGGACATCAATCAGAAACGACAACGCTTCGCACTTTGTGGCTAGCTACTAGTTGTTTGTCCGGGCAAACCATGATGCCTGAACCAAACAGCCAAACAGAAAGTTACAGAGCCTGGGCCGTTAGGACTTCACCATCTGATGAGGGTTCTGAATTTGAGTACATAGAAGACTTGGCTAGAGAGGATCAATCACCGGTTGTCCGACGCGAGATTGCATCATTTCTCCAAAGGCTTCCCAATGATGAAAGAGAGGTTCTCGCCACCGCCCTCCTCAAGCACGGCGAAGACGCGGAAGACCCGATGATCCCGCTGCTCATCTGGTATGGCATCGAGCCGGTGGTGGCGGCGGACCCGGCGGTGGGGATGCAACTCGCGAAGGTGTCGAAGATGCCGAAGGTCACCGGGTTTATCTATCGACGGCTGTCGTCGGATGACGCTGGACGCGGGGCGGTGCTGGCGAAGTTGGTGCAGGAAAGTGATCCGGCGAAGAGGGAAGCGACACTGGAGATGATCCTCAACGCGGTGCGCAACAGTGGCGCAACGAAGATGCCGGAGAATTGGCCACAGATAGCTTCGCAGTTGCTGGTAGTTCGGCCTTCAAGCCGTCTGGAAGAGGATGAACGGGCTAAAGCCCGAACTACAAACCTCGTTCGCGAACTTAGTGCGCTGTTTGGTGATGCGGAGGCGCTCCAAGTCTTCCGAGATCAACTGGCGCTGTCGGCTGCGAGCACGGCCGAACGTGAAAAAGCTCTCACGGTGCTTCTCCAAGCCCGCGACGCCTCCACAGCCCAAACACTGCTCCAAATCGTCAGCGGCGAGGTGCCGACCTCGCTGCGTCGAAAGGCGATTCAGGCGCTCGCCTCGCTCAAAGATGCCGAAACGCCAAAAATCCTCGGTGCGGCGCTTCCGAAGCTCTCCGCAAACGAACTCCCCGATGCGGTCAACACACTCGCCTCGACCAAGGAAGGCGCGAAAGCACTGCTGAAGGCCGTCGAGGCCAAAAACGTGCCTGCGACGTCCCTTTCGCCGTTTTTGGTGCGCCAGCTCACCGCGTTCGATGACGGGGAGATCAACGCGCTGATCAAATCCGCGTGGGGCGATGTGAACGCGCCGAAAGCCGACCTCGCCGAGCGCACGAAAAAGTATCGCGACCTCCTCACGCCCGCCAAACTGGCCAAGGGCGACCTCGCGAAGGGCAAGATGCTCTACACGGCCACCTGCGGCCAATGCCACAAACTCTTCGGCGAAGGCCAAAACGTCGGCCCCGACATCACCGGCAGCAATCGCGCCGATTTGAACTACCTGCTCGAAAACGTGCTCGATCCGAACGCGGTCATCGGCAAGGCCTACCAGCTCAACCTCTTCACCATGAAAGACGGTCGCGTGATGAGCGGCGTCATCAAAGACGAAAACCCCGCCACGGTGAAAATCGCCATGATGGGCGGCGTGGAGTTCACGCTGCCGCAGGCAGATATCGCGAAACGAGAGGTGTCGAAGCTCAGCACGATGCCGGAGGGGCTGTTTGATGCGCTTCAACCGGAGATGGTGGTCGATCTCGTGAAGTATCTGCAAAGCGGTAGTACCGTAGTTCGGGTTTCAGCCCGTCCGGACGGCCTAAAGGCCGAACTACAAACGGTCTCCGGAGCTCTCGAAGGCGAATCGCTCAAAGTCCTCGAAATAACCGGCGGAAAAACCGGCCGACAAGGCATGGGCGGCTTCGGCAGAGACTGGAGCGGCGGCGACCAGCTCTGGTGGACCGGCGGCAAGCCGGATCAAAAGCTCACGCTGGCGATTCCCGTGAAGGAAGCGGGCAAGTACACGCTCTACGGTGCACTCACGATGGCCCGCGACTACGGCGTGGTGAGCATCGCTCTCGATGGGAAGCCGGTGACGTCCTCCTTCGATGGCTACAACTCACCCAAAGTCATACACACCGGCGAAAAGGAGTGGGGCACGCATGAATTAAGCGCTGGCGAGCACAAGCTCACCTTCACGCTCGCTTCGCCGAATCCAGATGCGGTGCCTTCGAACATGGTCGGTCTGGATTATGTGAGGCTGGAGAAGAAGTAGCTTCGAGTGGCACTCGAAGCCGAACGTTCCAAACCGATTCGATGGCCAATCGAATCTACGAATCAACCATGCGCGACCTCCACTCCACCAAGGCCATGTGGCTGAAAGCCTGGCTGTTCCTTTTCATCGGCCTGCTTTCTACGGCGGTCTTGCTGGCGGAGAACTGGAGCTGGCGCACGGCGGGCCTGCTGGCGCTTGGCGTGTGGGGCTTTTGCCGTGCTTACTACTTCGCGTTTTATGTGATCGAGCGCTGGGTAGATCCGCAGTTCAAATTCAGTGGCCTTGGTCACTTCCTTGCCTGGTGGTGGAAGCGGCGGTGAGTGACGCGACTCACCGAAGCGCTTTTTGCCGCAGGAAGTGATCGGCCACGACGAGGTGGACCATCGCCTCGACCATCGGCACGGCGCGGGGGAGTACGCAGGGGTCATGGCGGCCACGAGCGGAGAGGGTGGTGTCTTCACCGGTGTTGGTGACGGTCTTTTGCTCGCGGAGGACGGTGGCGGTGGGTTTGAAGGCCACACGGAAGATGATCTCCTCGCCATTGCTGATGCCGCCCTGCACGCCGCCGCTTCGATTGGTGCGAGTGCGGACGTTTTTACCGTCCATGTAGAACTCGTCGTTGTGCTCCAAACCGGTCATCGTGGTGCCAGCGAAGCCGCTGCCGATTTCAAAGCCCTTCGTGGCAGGCAGGCTGAGCATGGCCTTGGCCAGATCTGCCTCCAGGCGATCGAAAACGGGCTCGCCAAGCCCTGGTGGCACGCCGCGAACGACGCACTCGATCACGCCGCCAACGCTGTTGCCCTCACGGCGGATGGCTTCGATGAGCGCGATCATTTTTTCCGCCGCCACGGGATCGCAGGTGCGTACGATGTTGGATTCGATCAGCTCGGCCGTCAGCGCCGAACTGGCGGGAACCTCGGCGTGGAGGTGCTGCACGGTTTTCACATAGGCGAGAGCCTCGTAGCCGGAAAGAGAGTGCTGAAGCACCTTGCGTGCGATAGCTCCGGCGGCCACGCGGCCGATGGTCTCGCGGGCGCTGGAGCGTCCGCCGCCGGAGACAGCGCGGATGCCATACTTCGCATCGTAAGTGTAATCGGCATGGCTGGGGCGATAGGCCTGCTGCATCTCCGTGTAGGCGGAAGGGCGCTGATCGGTGTTGCGCACGAAGATGCCGATGGGGGAGCCGAGGGTCTTTCCATCGAGCACGCCGGAGAGGATCTCGGCGCTGTCGTCTTCCTTGCGAGGCGTCACGATCTTGCTCTGACCGGGGCGGCGGCGGTTCAGTTCATGCTGAATGTCCGAGACGTCGAGGGGGATGAGCGGCGGGCAGCCATCCACGACGACGCCGACGCCGGGGCCGTGGGATTCACCCCAGGTGCTGATGCGGAAAAGAGTACCAAAATTGCTCGCCATAAGACGCTCACGATGGGGAGGATTGCTTCGCGTTCAAGGCTGCCTGTGCTCAAAGAGGCCACGAGTGAGAAATTGAGTTCCAAAGGAGGGCGTGAGGCGTAGAAGCACCTCTCGCCCATGCCGCCGCCCTTGATCGAAGTCACCCACCGGAAGGGGATCTACCTCCCGGAGGCGGATTTGTGGCTCGATCCGCACTTTGGCGTGAAGCGGGCCTTCATCTCGCATGCGCACAGCGATCATGTGGCGCGGCATGACCTCACGTTTTGCTCCGCCACGACGCATCGTCTTATGGTGGCGCGAAAATCGGCGAAAAAGGCCGGCCAGGTGATCTCACCCAACCTTGGCGAGGTGATCGAGTGGGAAGGCTGGGCGCTGCGGCTGCTGCCGGCGGGTCACATCATCGGCTCCACAATGCTGCACCTCACCCGGCAGGCGGATGGTGCCACGCTGCTCTACACGGGTGACTACAAGCTGCGGCCGGGCCTCTCCTGCCCGCCGTGCGAGCCGCTGCCCGCCGATGTGCTGATCATGGAGTGTACCTTTGGTCTGCCGCGGTATCGCTTTCCTCCGCTGACAGAGGTGCAGGCGGGCATTCAGACTTTCGTGGTGGAAACTCTCACCCAAGGCGGGGTGCCGGTGCTGCAGGGCTACTCGCTCGGCAAGGCGCAGGAGCTGCTGCGTGCGCTTCACGGGCTCGATGTGCCCGTGATGGTGCATCCATCCGTGGCGCTGATGACGGAGGTGGTGCGGGACGAGATCGGCGAACTGCCTGAGTGGCGTCTCTTTGATCCGCTGGAGGCGCGGGGCCATGCGCTGGTCTTTCCACCGGGCACGAAGCCAGCGGTGCCGGGCTGCCGCTTTGCCATGGCGAGCGGCTGGGCGCTCGATGCCTCCGCTCGGTATCGCTACCGAGTCGATGCACTGTTTCCGCTGAGCGATCATGCAGACCACCCGGAACTCCGTGAGACCATCGGCATCGTAAAGCCCCGTCGTGTGTGGCTGGTGCATGGCTTCACGCGTGAGTTTGCCGCCGAGCTGCGTGCTGAAGGCATCGAGGCATGGTCCCTAGAGCGGGCGGATCAGTTGGAGTTTGCCTGGTGAGATGACGCAGCTTGCAGATGCAACCTTCTTCAGGATTCGGAAGCCTGGCTTTGCAGGAAGTCGCGCTCGGCATCGCAGGGCGCGAGATCGGCGGCGCGTTGGTAGGCGGCGCGGGCTTCGGCAGGGTGGCCGAGTTTGGCGATGAAGCTGGCGCGGATGGCGTGGTAAAGGTGCTGCGCTTCGAGTGAATGTCGGTTCGGGATGCTTTCGAGGGCTTCCAAGGCCTCTCGCGGGCCGCGGACGCGGGCGAGGGCCACGCTACGGTTCATCGCGACGATGGGCGTTGGCTTGAGGAGCAGGAGCTGGTCGTAAAGACTCAAGATGCGCGGCCAATCCGTGCTGGCTTCGTCAGGCGCGAGGCAATGACAGGCGGCGATGCCGGCTTCGAGATGGTAGGGGCTAATCACTTCGCCGGTGGAGGCCGCACCGAGAGCGAGGATGCCTTCCTGGATGAGTCGCACATCCCACTGGCTGCGATCCTGATGCTGTAGCCGCACGATTTCGCCCGCAGGATTGACGCGAGCATGCAAGCGGGCCGCATTGAGGCACATGAGCGAGAGAAGGGCTTTGGTTGTCGGCTGGGATGTTGTTGGATGCTCGCCGAGCAACCGCGTGAGGCGGATGGCTTCGTGACAAAGCTCTTCGCGGATGATTCGGTCGCCGGAAGAGGCTTTGTAGCCTTCATTGAAGAGCAGATAGAGCGCAGCGAGCACGCCATCGAGTCGCTGGGGTAGCTCGCTGGCATCGGGCACAGCAAAAGGGAGTCGAAGATCGCGGATGAGTTGTCGGGCACGGACGAGGCGTTTCGCAATGGCGGCCTCGCTGGTGAGAAAGGCCGCGCCGATTTCGGCGGGGCTCAAGCCACACACCGTGCGGAGAGCGAGCGCGAGCTGGGCTTCGATGGAGAGCTGCAGATGAAAGCAGACGAAGAGCATGCGCAGCGTGTCATCGGTCAGGAGTTGATCATCGGGAGGCTCGTCGCGTGTGAGCCAGCGTTCCTGCTCGGCGGTGATCTGGGCTTCTTTGCGCTGCCAGGTCTGCTCGCGGCGCAAAGCATCGAGAGCGAGATTTTTCGCCGCCTGCGTGAGCCATGCGGCGGGATTGTCCGGAATGCCGCGATAGGGCCAGGTTTGCAGCGCCCGCACGAGCGCTTCCTGCACGACGTCTTCGGCGAGTTGCAGTCGATGCGTGCCGAGATGCGCGGCGAGCGAGGCCACGAGTCGCGCTCCCTCGCGACGGAAAAGATCATCCGCCACGAGACTTGGACTGGCTGATGAATCAAAAATCTGCATTCAGAATTCAGCAATCAATTATTCGAAAAGCACCTGGAGCAGCGACATCAATCAGACTGATTAATTGATTCTTGAGTTACGATTTCTGATTTTTGATCTTCCCTCTCAAGCCTCTTCCGCAGGCGGACCGCCTTCGACAAGCATCGCCAGATGCAGCAGCGACTCCTGCCAGCCGAGGTAGCACATCTCTGCCGGGATCATTTCGGGCACGCCAGCCTGCGTGATGTGAATCTCGGTGCCGCAGGAGACGACTTTGAGCTTCACGGTGACCTCAATGGTGCCGGGCAAGTTCGGATCGTCGAAGACATCGGTGTAGCGGATGAGTTCGTTCGGCACGAGTTCGAGATACTCGCCGCCGAAGGAATGCGTGTGACCGTTGCTGAACTGCTTGAAGGCCATCTTGAAGGTGCCGCCGACTTTGGCGTCGAGTTGGAAGACTTTGCACAGAAAGCCATTCGGCGGCAGCCAGCGAACGAGCGCGTCAGGATCGAGGAAGGCTTTGTAAACGACCTCGGGCTTCGCTTTGAGCACGCGATGGAGTCGGATGGTGTGGGTGTTCATGCGGAGCTGATTAATTGATTTATGAGTTACGATTTCTGATTTTTGATTCCTGGCTTCGTGGCCGTCTTGAGGCTCTTCACGAAGATGGAAATGAGTTCGTCGCACTCTTTGGTAATGTCGCCAACTCGGCTCGCGGGCAACATAGGCTTACGCTCAATGATTTTGAGCCAGATGAGTGTTTCTCTCAGTTCTTTGAGCGCGACTTTAAGCTTGTGGATGAAATCAGCACGCGACTCGGCAGCTCTTGCCTCGCCATAGTTTGGAGCAGGAGACGTGCCTGACCTTACAAGTTGGCTTGCGATGTGTTTGCCCGCTTTGGTCTCAGGCAATGCTTCCACGACTGCAATGACCCGCACCGCAAAGTCAATCAATCGATCTTCAAGTTGGTTTGCTCGTTCGTCCATAAATCTAAAATCTGAGGTCAGAAATCAGCAATCAAGTAATCATTCCCCCATGGCTTTCACATCCGCCATCGGGCGGCAGAGGTCGGCGATGGGGCGCACTTCAATCTGGGCGCCGTGGGCGAGGATGGGACAGGCTTGGGCGAGTTTCACGGCTTCATCCGTAGAGGCGACGGAGAGCAGGAAATAGCCTGCGATGGCTTCCTTCGACTCGGCAAAGACGCCGTCGGTGACGAGGGTTTGTGCTCCGGTGACGAGTTTGCCTTCCTCCATGAGCGGCTGTGCTCCACGCAGGATGCCTAGGCTTTGCAGGCCCTCCACCCAGCCGTAAAACTCGGTCATGATGCGCTGAAGCTCGGCGGGCGAGAGGCCGCTATTCCAATGCGTGCCGCGGATGAGGAGCAGGTGCTCGCCGGTGGTTTGTTGCGTGTTCGAATTCATGAGGTGGGCGTTTCGTTCGTGTGGCGGTAGGCGGAGCCGCGTTCCGATTCCAACGGGCGGATTTCATAGCGAATGCCATGCGCCAGCACGGGGCTTTCCGAGGCGAGCGCCGAGGCGGCGGCGAGACTTTCCGCGACGATGATCCAGTAGCCACCAATGACTTCCTTGCCCTCGGCGAAGGGGCCATCGGTGCGGATGCCCTCACGAGTCACGAGTGCCGCGTCCATCGTGAGACGCGAACCCGGCTTGAAGTGTCCCTTTGCGAGGTTCGCCTCATACCATGTGTAAAACTTCACAATAGCAGCCTCGATGTCCGCTTTGTCAGACGCGGGGTCCCACTGGCCGCGTGAGAGCAGGAGGAAGTCGGAGGTCGCTGGCGTGCTCATGGTGCTGAAGGTGCTGCTGCGGGCGCGGTGGCGAGTTTGGCGACTTCTGCGAGGCCTTTTTCGAATTCTGGGCCGCACATCGACTCGCAGTCCATGATGAGGCTCATCACCTTCGCGAGCAGGCCTTCGTTTTTGCCATACATGGCCCAGGTGACGGTCGTTTTGCCGCCTTCGGTTTTGAAGAGGTAATCAACGGTGCTCACGCCTTCCATCGGCTCCAGCCAGTCCATGCGCAGGCGGATGAGTTCGTTCGGTTTGCTCTCGGTGATGGTCGCCTTGCCTTTGCCGATCATTTTGCCATCCCAGGTCGAGATCGATCCGACACCAGTCTCCGGCCCGGCGTATTCGACCTTGGCCTCGGAGTCCATTTTGAGCCACGGATTGAAGTCGTTGAACTTTTTGTGGCTGTTGAACCAGACAAACACCGCCTCCGGTGGCGCGGCGATGGTGATGCTGCGTTCGACGCGAAAGTCGGGCGATTTGAGCAAGGCGGCGGCGATGACGAGCACGGCGAGACCGAGGAGGATTTTCTTGAGCATTATAGTGATGTGGCAGGGGGGACTCGTTTATTGACGCGTGAAAACGACCGGCGGGCCGCAGGGAGCACTTTTGCCATCTTTCCAAGACACGCCTTCGAGCTTGAGGTGGCTCGCGTCGATGAAGGTGTAGGTCGCGCCGTGCATGTGCATGTCCTTCTGCACATTCAGACCGGGCGTCGGTGCCAGATCAAAGGTCAGCGAGTCGGCGGTTTGTTTCACCAGCTTCATGCGCGGCTGGTTCCGCAGCATGCAGTAGTGCGTCATGGTGAGCCTGCCGTTCACATCATGATAGACGCTGAGCATCTCCATCGACGTACCTCCAGCAAAGATTTCCTGAATGACCGAGTCTCCCGCGATGAGGCGAAACTCGGTGTTCATCTTGCCCATCTCCGGGGATTCGCCGGACCACTTGCCTACGAGCGTTTTCATGCGCTCAAAAGCCGCCGAGCCCTTGTAGGGCGGCATGTCCGCACAGGCCGCATGCTTGGTCTGGCCGGTCTGGCACGAAGAGAGCGCCGCACAAGCAGCGAGAGAGAGGAGGAGCGCGTATTTATTCATGAGAGCGATAGATGGTCATTGGGCTGGCCAGATAAGCCGCCCGTTACTGCATCGACGAACGGCCTGAACCGGCGAGGACATTAAAGTGAAAAAAGTTTCGCCCCCCAGAAAACGAGGGAGGTCGCAGCCGCATTGCTTTTCATTCGCAGGGCGGGAGGCGAAAGGTCCACCGGGAAAAATGGGACCTCCGGCTGAGATGAACAGGCTGCGCCCAAGCGCCTCAAGATTTGCTGCAACGTTTGAAAAACTGATTTTCTGCATGCGGGTGCCCTTTCACCAAACCGGGGCAAACACACATCGGAATCCATTGCGCAAGGATGGTGCGGGATTTTCCCTCGCACGCGGCGTGAAGGTGTGTTTTTGAAGCGGTGATGACGAAAACGAAACCGATCACGAACATCTCGACCTACAAATTTGCTCCCATGACGGGGCTGAAGGAACTGCGTGAGCGTTTGCTGAAGCTGTGCAAGTGCCTGGAGCTGAAGGGCACCATTCTGCTGAGCACGGAGGGCGTGAATCTCTTCATCGCTGGTCCGGGCGAGGCGGTTGACAAACTCGTGGCAGAGCTCCGCTCACTGCCCGGCCTGGAGGACCTGACGCCGAAGGTGAGTCTGAGTGAGGAGCAGCCCTTTCGCCGCATGCTGGTGCGCATCAAAAAGGAGATCATCGCCTTTGGCGTGGAGGGCATCGATCCATCGAAATACACCTCCCGGCATCTGCCGCCGCAGGAACTGAAAAAGTGGCTCGATGAAGGTCGCGAGGTGCTGCTCTTCGACACACGAAACGATTACGAAGTGAAGATGGGCACCTTCAAAGGTGCGGTGCCAGCCCAGGTGGATCATTTTCGCGATTTCCCCGCCGCCGTCGCCAAACTGCCGGAGGACTGGAAGAAGAAACCCATCGTCACCTTTTGCACCGGCGGTATCCGTTGCGAGAAAGCGGCTCCCTTCATGGAGCGAGAGGGCTTCGAGCAGATCTGGCAGCTCGATGGCGGCATCTTGAAATACTTCGAGGAATGCGGCCCCGCTCATTACGAGGGTGAGTGCTTCGTCTTTGATCAGCGAGTGGGGGTGGACCCCGCGCTGGAGGAGACGCGCTCGGCCCAGTGCTTTGTCTGCCAGACACCGCTCACCGCCGAAGAGCAGGCGGACTCACGCTATGTGCCGCATGTGTCCTGCCTGTATTGTTTTAAAACAGATGAGCAGCAGCAGGAGCTACATCGCATGCAGACCGAGGCGGCGATACGCCGTGCGGCGGAGCCTTTGCCAGGCGGTGTGCCGTATGATCTCGTGCGCCCCTTTCACATCCCGGCGGCTTGTGATGGGATGACGGTGCTCGATGCCATCTGCCACATCCTGCCTCACACAGATCGCGAGGACTGGCTCCGCGTCTTTGCGGAAGGCCGCATCACGACCAAGGATGGCGTGCCCGCGCTGATGACGCACAAAGTCAGGTCCGGCGAGCATTTCCACCATCTCAAACCTGCCTCCCTCGAGCCTGCGGTGAATGCGGAGGTGAAGGTGCTCTTTGAGGACGAGGCACTGCTCATTCTCGATAAACCCGCGCCGCTGCCCATGCACGAGGGTGGGCGCTTCTGCCGAAACACGCTGCAATACTTCCTCAACCTCGCGCTGCATCCGCTCATGCCGCGCTCCATCCACCGCCTTGATGCGAACACGACGGGCGTGGTCGTCTTTGCCAAGACGCGGCACTTTGCCCGCCTCGTGCAGCCGCAGTTTGAGCGTGGCGAGATCGAAAAAGTCTATCTCGCCCATGTGCAGGGTCATCCACAGGTGGACGAGTTTGCCTGCGATGCGCCTGTGAGCGCCGAGGCAGGAAAACTGGGTGGTCGCGAGATCGCCGAAGACGGCCAGGCGGCACACACGGAGTTCCGCGTGCTGCGCCGTGCCGCCGATGGCACGGCCCTCGTCGAGGCGCGACCTCTCACGGGCCGCACGAATCAAATCCGCCTGCACCTTCGCCATCTCGGCCATCCGATCACTGGCGATGCCACCTACCCTGCCGAAGGCGGCACTGGCGATACACAAACCCTGCCTGTGGATGCCCCCCCGCTCTGCCTTCATGCCTGGAAGCTCAGCCTGAAGCATCCGCTTAGCGGCCTCATAATGACCTTTGAGGCACCACGTCCGTCGTGGGCCTGCTGATCAGTGTGGTGCAGTCCTCTGGACTGCGGCTTTCATCTGAGTCCAGAGGACTCAACCACACTCTTCAAATGCGTCGCGAGCCGCTGGCGCATCCGCGTCATGCGCTCGGCCTGTGCGGTTTGCTTGGCGAGGTTGTGGAGTTCATCCGCATCCGTGCGCAGGTCGTAGAGCAGTTCTTCGCCGCTTTCCCAGGCGATGTAGCGGAAGGCATCGGTGCGCAGGCTGTGGCCAGTTTGTTTCGTGTGCGGGGCGATCATGGTGCTGATGGCCACCTGCTTTCCCTTTGTGCTCGGATCATCGAGCATCGGTTTGAGGCTGCGGCCTTGCAGATGCTTTGGCTTGGGCAATCCGGCGAGATCGCAGAGAGTGGGATAGATGTCCACCTGCTCGGCTAGGCCGCTTCGGGAACCGGGCTTCACACCGGGAGCGGCGATGATGAGCGGCACATGGTTCGCGCCTTCAAAAAGCGTTTGTTTGGCCCACAGGCCGTGTTCGCCGAGTTGGTAGCCGTGATCGCAGGTGAGCACGATGATGGTGCTTTCGTCGAGATGCAGCTCGCGGAGCTTTTCGAGCACGCGAGCGATTTGCGAGTCCACAAAGCTCGTGGAAGCCAAGTAAGCCTGCAACGCATCGCGGGCTTCATCGCGAGTGGGAGCCGCGTAGCGGAAAACGTTGTTGTTGGGCCGCAGCGAGGCTTTGGGCAGATGCGTGAGGTCTTCACCGCCTTCGCGATAAAACGGCGGCAGCGAGAGCTTTGTCTTGTCGATGGCCTCAAAGAACGATTTCGGAGCCACAAACGGCGTGTGGGGTCGGATGAAGCCCACGGCGAGGAAAAACGGCTTCGCTTTGAACTGTTCTAGCGTGGCGATGGCATTGTCGGCGATCGCATAATCGGTGAAATCCGCCGCTGGCCGCAATGAGGCCGCGTAAGTGCGGTTGTAGCCCTCGCCCTTGGCCTTGGTGCGTGGTTTGTCGTCGGGATCGTCCGCCTTTTTGGCCTCGCTGAGGATTTCGTTGTCTCGGTGCAGCGCGGAGCCGAGCTCGACATCGAGCTTCGTCTTCGGATCAGGCACATGGAAGACCTTGCCGATGCGTCCGGTGGCATAGCCGTTGTCTTTAAAGTGCTGCGGCAGCGTCACCTCGTTCGGCAATGCCTTGCGCAGGCTCGTCGTGAGATCCATCACGCCCGTCTTCTCCGGATAGCAGCCCGTGAGAAACGAGCAGCGCGAGGGATTGCACAGCGCGAACTGCGTGTAAGCCCGATCAAACCGCACCCCACGCGCTGCCAAAGCATCCATTCCTGGCGTGCGGACGTGTGCATTGCCATAGCAGCCGAGCGTCGTCGTGAGGTCATCGACGATGATGAAGAGCACGTTTGGCTGCGCGGCGAAAAGCGCAGGGCAAAGAGCGAAGAGGATCAAAAAGAGGCGTGTCATGGTGTGAGAAGGCATCGAGTCACTTGGCCTGTTTGCGCTTCGTTTCGGCGCCTTTGGTCCAGCGGGGGCCTTCGTCAAAGAAGTGCGCACCAGTGCCGGGGCCGGTGAAGTCGCCGAGGTCGGCGCGGGAATTGGTGGCGATGGTGTTGATGAGCTTCATTACGTTCGGGTGCTTCGCGGAAACGTCGGTGGATTCGGTTGGGTCGGTGGAGAGTTGATAGAGCTGGGTCTGCGGCAGGGATTCGATATGGCCGGTCACAAAGTTGGGCATGTAGGGCATCTCGCCGCCGGCGGGGCGGGCGAAAACGAGTTTCCAGTCCTTGTGCCGCACGGCGGTGAGGCGTGCGCCATTGTGGTAAAGAAAGGTTTCGCGTGGGCTGGGTGCGTTAGGCTGGGTGAGGAAATCGGTGAGGTCGAGGCCGTCGAGCTTAGCGTCCGGGAGTTTAGCGCCAGAGAGGGCGGCGAAGGTGGGCAGCAGGTCGATGGTGGCGGCGATGCCGTCGCTGGTTTCACCAGCGCGGACTTTGCCGGGCCAGCGCACGATGGCGGGGACGCGCCAACCGCCTTCCCAAGTGGTCATTTTGGCTCCACGAAAAGGACCTGGGCTGCCGCCGTGGTCGCCGATTTGTTTGTCAGTCCACGGGCCGTTGTCGCTGGTGAAAACGACAAGCGTGTTGTCATCGAGGCCGAGTTTTTTCAGCTCGGCGAAGATGTCGCCGATGGCGGTGTCGAGTTCTTCGATGGTGTCGCCATACAAGCCGCGCTTTGACTTGCCGCGAAACTTCTCCGACACGCCAAGCGGCACATGCGGCATGTGATAGGCGAGGTAGAGGAAGAAGGGTTCTTTGTTCTTGGTTGCTGGTTCTTGGTTTGAGTTGCGCATGAACTCCAGCGCCTCGCGAGTGCAGTCGGCGGTGAGTGTGTCCATATCCGCCTGCGTCCTGATGGTGCGCACAACCTCACCTGGCCTGCGCATGAAGGGCACGACGGCGCCGGGTTGGATGTCGCGAGTGGCTCCATTGAAAGCGGGAGTGAAGTAGCCGTGCTGAAAGCCTTGTGCGATGGGATCGCAGCCCGCGCTCATGCCGAGATGCCATTTGCCGACGATGCCGGTGCGATAGCCCGCATCCCGCAACATCTCCGCCATGAAGACTTCCTTCGTGTGCGGCAGCGTGTGGCCATTTTTGCCGTTTTTCACCTCGCCGATGCGGAGGGGATAACAGCCGGCCATGAGTGCCGCGCGACTCGGACCGCAAATCGGCTGCGCATAGAAGCTGGTGAGCTTCAAGCCCTCCGAAGCCATCTTGTCGAGATGTGGCGTGCGGATGTCTTTGGCACCGAAGCAGCCGAGATCTCCGTAGCCGAGGTCATCGGCGAGGATGATGAGGATGTTG
>JBILVU010000066.1:0-29520 GCA_044370285.1 Prosthecobacter sp. | reverse complement strand
TCAATCGGGTATCGCCAAGGCATTGCACCAGTGCATGCACATGGTTTGGCATGACAACAAAACCACCCAGGAGATAGCGGCTCTCATCGAAGTGCCTTAGCGCCTCGACAACCACCTGGCGGATCACCTCCTTTTTCAATTCACAGGCACCATGTCCAGCATCAAGCAGCTCGTGCATTCGGGCTGAGAAATGCCTGTGAAAGTGCTTGGCATCCTCCGCCGACAACTCGACCAAAGCGGCATGCCAGTCTTCGAGTTCGCCGTCGATGCCGCGAGCAGCCAGCCAGTCTCGGCGCTCCCTTTCCCAGTCGTTCATGACCTTTCGTGGAAGCGAGTCCGCTGTCCGAAAGGTGAGGAAATAACAAACGTCCGGCTGCTCCCAGTGAGGCAGATTCCGCCAGCGTATATCCAGACGCTCTTGTGGCTTGAAGAAGGAGAAGCAGCGCATTGGAAAAAGTACACCGCCTCTCCGAGGCGGCAAACATCTTGATTGATCCGCCTCGGAGAGGCGGTGTACGATTATCTCATGCGTTCCCTCCTTTTCTTCCTGCTCGCCGCCTCCGCGTCCGCTCAGTGGACCACTTCACGCATTGAAGGCACGCCGGAGCCTCCGAAGCCCTTCATCGCGGAGCCCACGTTCACGAAGATCGAGTTGCATGATGGTCTGGAGATGATCGCGATGCCAGGCTCTCATCGCTTTGCGGCAGTGGAGAACACGGGGAAGGTATTCACGTTTGCCGACACGCCAGACGCGGCGTCGCAGCATCTGCTCATCGACTTGAAGGCGAAGCACGAGAAGCTGAGCCATGCCTACGGCATCGCGTTTCATCCGAAGTGGCGGGAGAATGGCTTCGTCTTCATTACCTACACGATTGGCGACAAGCTCGATGATGGCACGAAGCTCTCGCGCTTCAAACTCACACAAAACGAGCCGCCGGTGCTCGATCCGGCCTCTGAGGTCGTGCTGCTCAGCTGGCTGTGCGGCGGTCACAATGGTGCTTCGCTTCAATTTGGCCCGGATGGCATGCTCTACTGCTCCACCGGCGATGCCGAGGTGCCCTCGCCACCTGATCCGCGGAATACCGGCCAGGGATTGAATGACCTTCTTTCCTCTGTTTTGCGCATTGATGTGGATCACGAGCAAAACGGCAAAGCTTACTCGATCCCGAAGGACAACCCGTTCATCGCCACCTCAGGCGCGATGCCGGAGATCTGGGCCTTTGGTTTTCGCAATCCATGGAAGATCAGCTTCGATGCCAAGGGTCGGCTTTGGTGCGGCGATGTCGGCTGGGAGTTGTGGGAGATGATTCATCTGGTGCAACGCGGCGGCAATCATGGCTGGAGCGCCATGGAGGCCAGCCAGCCGATCAAACCAGAGACGAAAGGCCCTGGCGACATCATCCCCCCCGTGGCGGCGCATCCGCACACGGAGGCGGCGAGCATCACCGGCGGTTATGTGTATCAAGGCAGCCGCTTCCCCGAACTGCGCGATGCCTACATCTACGGCGATTACGAGACAGGCAAGATCTGGGCTCTGTGGCACGACGGCAAACAGGTCACGCGACGCGAGGAGATCGCCGACACGCCTCACAAGATCGTCACCTTCGGCCAAAGCGAGGACGGGGAGCTTTACTGGATGGATTGGCAAAAAGAGACGCGAATCTATCGCCTCACGAAAAATCCTGCGGTGGGCAAGCCAAGCCAGTTTCCCCGCAAACTCAGCCAAACGGGTCTTTTTGCTGAAACAGCCTCGCAAAAGCCCGCCGCGGGCGTGCTGCCCTTCGAGATTGCTGAGCCGATGTGGCAGGACGGAGCCACCGCGCAGCGTTTCGTGGCCTTGCCAAATGGCGAGAGCATCAAAACGACCGTCAGCGGCAAACCGGAGAAGCCGAACTACAAGGTCGAGTGGCCCGCCGAGTCCGTGCTGGCACGCACCATCAGCCTGAGTGTGGTGCCGCCGTCCCGGCGGCCTGACGCAGTCGAGACGACTGCACCACATTCCCAAGCCCGAAAGCTGGAGACGCAGATTCTGCACTTCGATGGCGAGTCCTGGAACGGCTACTCCTACCGCTGGAACGACGCGGGCACGGATGCGGAGCTTGTCGGCCCGGATGGCGAGGAGTTCATCGCGGACAACCAACCCTGGCGCATCCACGGCCGTGGCGAGTGCGCCCGCTGCCACACGAACTGGAGCGGCTTCGCGCTTGGCTTCCAACCTGATCAACTCGTGAAGATCGACGGCAAAAAGCCCGACGAGATCCTTGATGCCAACTTCATGGCTCGGCTGACGAACCGGCTGCACGAAAAAAACGATCTCGAATCCCAAGCGCGGGCTTGGTTGCATGCCAACTGCGCTCACTGCCATCGCCGGCATGGCGGCGGCAGCGTGCAGCTCATGGTGAACGCGGATCTGCCGACCGCGGAGACGATGATGCTCGATGAAAAGCCTGTTCGCGGCGAACTCGGCCTCACCGACGCCCGCGTGATCTCGCCCGGCAATCCACATCAAAGCGTGCTCATGGCCCGCATTGCTCGCAGCGGAAATGGTCACATGCCGATGATCGGGGCGCGTGAAGTCGATCCGAAGGGCTTCCAACTGTTGTGGGACTGGATTGCTGGCTCAAAAGCTTCTGAATCCCCCAAAGAGGTCAACACGCCCACCGAGGCTCTTTTGGCGGTGAATGCCATTTCTCGTGGCCAACAGGCCTTTGATCCCGCTCTCGCCAAGCATCCGAATCCCGAGATCGCCTGCTACTTCGAGCGTTTCGTGCCTTTCGAGCAGCGAGTGAAGACGCTGGGTATGAACTTCGACGCAAAGAAGCTGCTCGCGGTGAAGGGCGATGCGAAACGCGGCTCCGAGCTCATCAGCATGACCGGCAAAATGGCCGCCTGCCTAGCCTGCCACCTCGTAAACGGCATCGGTCGCGATTTCGGGCCGGACTTGAGCAAGGTCGGCGAACGACTGACGCGAGAGCAAATCCTCGAAAGCATTCACACACCTTCCAAAACCATCGCGAAGGGTTACGAGACGTGGACGATCACTTTGAAGGATGGCACGCAGCAGATGGGTTTCCTCGTTCATCGCGGCGAAAACGACGTGACACTCAAGCTCGCCACCGGCCAGCCGCTGACGGTTCCGAACGCTCAAATCACCTCGCAGAAGCTCCAACCAGCCTCGCTGATGCCGGAAGGCCTGCTTCAAGCCATGACCGAGCAAGAAGCAGCAGATGTGCTGGCATTCCTCGCGGCGTTGAAGTGATCGTTTAAACCTTCGCGCGGCTTTCCATCCACTGCACGGCGTAGCGAACGAGGGCGGCGCCATCGGTGATGCCGAGCTTTTCCTTCACATGGGCGCGGTGGGCCTCAACGGTGCGGGCGCTGATGCTCAGCTGCGTGGCGATGTTTTTGGTGGCCACGCCTTTGCCGATGAGTTCGAGGATTTCGAGCTCGCGATCCGTGAGCGAGTCGATGCCAGCGGCTTTGGAGCGTGTGGGCGCGGTCATTTGCTCGAGCATGCGGGCATTGAGCGTCTCGCTGACGTAGAGGCCGCCGGTGAGCACCTTGTGGATGGCGGTGACGAGGTTATCCGCCGCCTCTTCCTTCATCACATAGCCGCGAGCACCTGCGCGGAGGCTGCGCTCGCCGTAGATGGCCTCGTCATGCATGGAGAGGACGAGGCAAACGGTGGCCGGATGCATAGCGCGGATGTCTTTGACGAGTTCGAGGCCGTTTTTATCCGGCAGGGTAAGGTCGATGACGGCGAGATCGGGCTTCAGCTTCGCGATCACCTCCAGTCCCTCGCGGGCGCTGCCGGCCTCACCGCACACATCAAGGCCGCTCTCCATGCGGATGAGCTGGGCGAGGCCGTGGCGCATGATCGGATGGTCGTCCACGAGGACGACGCGTTTCACGGGTTCGGAGCTTTGGGGAGTGCGGGAACGCTGCATGTGACCTGGGTGCCGCCCTGCGGCCGGGGGCTGACGCTGAGGGTGCCGCTCATCATTTGAGCGCGATGCTGCATGGTCAAGAGGCCCATGCCAGTTCCTTTAGCCGGCGTGTCAGGAATGCCGAGGCCGTTATCCCGCACATTGAGCACGATGTTTCCATTCTGGCGGGCGAGATGAATCTCGACGCGGGTGGCCTGGCTGTGCTTCAACGCGTTGGAGACTGCTTCCTGAGCCACGCGGAAGAGCTGGATGGCCATTTTGGTATCCTGGATGCGGACGGGATTATCGAAGCGGAAGTCGCACTGGATTTCATACGCTCTTGCGGTGCCTGCGGCGAGTTCTTTGAGCGCATCCATCAGCCCATCGGAATCATGCACCACAGGCATGAGGCCGTGGGCGGTCTCGCGGGCGCGAGTGTTCGCCTGACTGACGAGCCGCACGATCTCATCCATATTTTCTGCCTCAGGGCTGCCTGCCTGCGCGAGTTTCTTTTGCGCCACTTTGACGAGGCAACCGATGGCGGCGAGCTGCTGACAGAGATCGTCGTGAATGTCACGGCCGATGCGAGCCTGCTCCTCCTCGCTGATGTGGAGGATCTTGTCCTCCAGCGCCTTGCGTTCACTGAGATCACGGATGATGCCAGTGAAGATGCGACGGCCGCTGGGGAGCAACGCCTCGCCCACGGAGAGATCGATGGGAAAGACGCTGCCGTCCTTTCGCTGTGCCAGCACCTCACGACCGATGCCGATGATGCGCCGCTCTCCTGTGCGCATGTAGTTTTTCACATAGCCATCGTGGCGGGAGCGAAAGGGCTCCGGCATGAGCATCATGATGTTCTTCCCCACCATCTCGTCCCGCTTGTAGCCGAAGAGTCGCTCCGTGGCGGTATTGGCCGTCTCGATGATGCATTCTTCGTCGATGGTGATGATGGCATTCACCGCCGTCTCCACGATGGCCCCGGCACGCTGCTCGCTGACTTGGAGCGCGGTCTGCAACTCGGCGATGCTGGGTGATTCGGATGGGCTGGATTTCTTTTTCATGGCGAAATCAATCCGCTGCGGCGGCAAACCCATCCGGCTTCACCGCGAGGATCGAGCAGGGAGCGTACTGCACGATTTTTTCCGCTGTGGTGCCAATCAGAAACTCGCGCAGGCCGGTTTTGCCTCGTGTGCCGAGCACCACGAGCGTGGCACCGGTCGTCTCGACGTGCTCCAGAATGGTCTCGCGAATGTTCATGCGCTCAACGACGAGCGGCGTGACTTTCACATCACCTTTTTCACGCGTGAAGGGCTCCAAAAACTCCTCCAACTGCCTCTGCCAGTTCCCCAGCGCCTCGGGATCAATGGCCGCAGGCATCGCCGGCATGAAGCCGCCGTAATCGAGCGACATGGCGATGGCGCTTTGATACACATGCAAACAATCCACGCTGCCGCCATCGAGGGCGGCGAGGTGCAGGGCGCATTGAACGGCCTTGGCGGAGTTCTCGGAGAAGTCCACGCAGGTGACGATCTTCTTGTGCGGGGACTGCGCATCCTCGCGGACGACGAGCACATCCACTGGGGCTTTGCGGATGCATTTGGCGGCGATGGCTCCGATGCGATGCGGTTCGTCTTTGGAGCCTTTCGCTCCCATTACGAGTAGATCGGCCTCATGGGCCTGGCAAAACTCGGCGATCTCCGTGAAGGGATGGCCGATCCGCACCTCGCAGCGCACGTTTTCCGCGCCCACTTCGCTCTCAGCGATGAATTTCCGCAAGCGCTCCGTCCACTCGCTGACGATCTGCGCCGGCTCCAGCGAGAGGGCTTTTTTCAGCTCGTGGATGAGGAAGCTATCCATCACATGCAGGGCGGTGATGGTGGCTCCGTCTTGCGAGGCACGCATGACGGCCTCTTTGAGAGCCACACGGCAGGCGGGGGTGAAATCGATGGCGGCGATGAGGTGGTGAAACTTTTTCATGGTTGGCGTCGGGTGGTGCATTCCCAGTCTAGAACGCTTTCGAAAGACCGCGCCGCTCAAATTGCGTCGTTTTGGGCAGGACTTGCCCAAGATGAGACTTGCCAAAACAGCCTCGAAACGGCGTAATCTCCCCCGCCATGAGCACCCAACCCTCCCCTGCCCCACTGTCACGCCGCCGCTTCGTCGGCGCAGCCGGCCTCGTCGCCGGTTCCATGATCACGCGTCCGCTTTTCGGACAAAACGCCGCCAGCAACAAGCTCAACGTCGCCCTCATCGGCGTGTGGGGTCGCGGTCTGGCGCATTACAATTCCATCGCCGAAGAAAGCGTCGTCGCGCTGTGTGACATCAACGAGGCTCGCTTTCCCGATGCGCTGAAGCGTTTCCCCGGAGCCACCACCTACATCGACTGGCGCAAGTGCCTCGATCACAAGGACCTCGATGCCGTCGTCGTCTGCACGCCGGACCACACGCATGCCTTCATCGCGAACTGGGCACTCAAACGTGACCTCCACTGCTACTGCGAGAAGCCGCTCGCCATCACGGTGAACGAAGCCCGCACCGTGCGTGCCACTTGGGAGACCAAGAAAGGCAAGCTCGCCACGCAGGTGGGCATGCAGCGTCACGAGCAGCCGAACTTCAACCGCGTCAAAGAACTCATCCGCGATGGCGCCATCGGCGAACTGAAAGCCGCCTACGCCTGGGGAAATCGTCAGATCCCGAAGCCCGGCTACTTCCCGGAAGAAGGCACCCCGCCCGCCGGCTTCCACTACGACCTGTGGCTCGGCCCTGCGCCCTTCCATCCCTACAATCCGGCCTACTTCTCTGGTGGAGCCGGGGCGAACTGCCTCTCCTGGAACATGTTTTGGGATTTCGGTGCCGGTCAGATCGGCGACATGGGCAGCCACACCATGGATCTTCTTTGGAATGCCGTGGACGCCAAGCTACCCACCTCCGCCGAGGCCAAAGGCGATGCCTTTAACTCCGACGTGACACCCGTGATGTGCGAATCGCACTTCGAGCATCCCGCCAATGATTGGCGCGGCCCCATCACCGTGAGCTGGTATCAGGGCGGCGCAATGCCACGCTCGCCGAAGCCAAGCATCGACCTCTCGAAGATCGGCCACGGAGCCATGTTCAAAGGCACCAAGGGCTTCATCATCGCCGATTTCGACTCCCGCATGATCATCCCATACGGCGACGATGCAGACATGAGCTACTTCAAGCCCCGCAAAAAGGAGGACCAGTATCCCGACGTGGGCAAAGGCAACTTCCAGAAGCAGTGGTTCGATGCCTGCAAAGACCCCAGCAAGCCCACCGCCTGCGATTTCGGCTACAGCGCCAACATGATCGAGATGATGCTCCTCGGCCTCGTGGCCTACCGCACTGGCAAAAAGATCAGCTACGACGGCAAAACCGGCACCAGCCCCGACACGCCCGAAGCAAACGGCTTCATGAAGAAGGAGTATCGCGACGGCTGGAACATCGACGGCTAATTGAACCGCGCCCCGTAGGCACCATCGCCAGATTGCGGATGCCACCACAGGCACCGCAATCTGGTGAAAATCAGCAACTCGTCGGCACTCGCTGGGCGAGTTTGACCGAATGCGGGATGGCTCCGAGGACGAACGAGAGGCACTCGACAGCGCCTTGAGGCTTACCTGGAAGGGCGATGACCAAGGAACGATCCACCACGGCCGCGAGACTACGGCTGAGGATGGCATTGGGCGTGAGTTCGAGGGACTTCATCCGCATGACCTCGCCAAAGCCGGGGATTTCGACCCGCATGATGCCACGAATAGCTTCAGGCGTGACATCCCGCTCGGCGATGCCGGTGCCACCGGTGGTCAAAATGAGGCCGCAGCCTTGGGACGAGAAGGAGCGGATGGCTTCTTGGATGCGTCCCAGATCATCCGGCACGATGGCCTCGGCGTGGACGGTCCAGCCGTAACCTTCGGATGCCTTCCGCAAGGCTGGGCCGCCTAGATCTTCGTAAACGCCCTCAGAAGCGCGGTCAGAAATGGTGATGGTGCCGACGAGCATGGGGAAAAGATAAAAATCAAAAAAGCTCAAAGATGAAAGCCGGACGGCGGTCATCCTTTTGATTTTTATTTTTTAGTTTTGAGCTTTTCCAGCGGCGGCGTCCGGTTTCGCACCTTTGTCCGCGGTGGTGGGCTTGCGTTCGACTTGGATGAGGTCTCGAAGGATATGAATGGTCTCCAGCTTCACGGGTTCGATACCGTAGGGGAACTTGGAGCCGTCCGTGACGTTTTCCTCGTCCTCATCGTCCTTCTTGTTGGTACGCATGCCGGTGCTGTCTTCCTTGGTGAAGGTGGATTCGAGGACGAGCTCTGGCTTATCCACGTTGTCGAGGGTGAGACGATAGACTTTGAAGCCGTTGTCCTTGAGGCGGTCCGCCACTTCTTTGGCACGCTTGGCACGGTCATCATTGATCTTGTCACGGCGCTGCTCGACTTCGAGACGCTCTTTTTCACGCTCGGCGAGGTTGAGCGTGACGGTATTGTTATCGATGCGCTCCTTGAGGCGCTTCGAGTCGTCTTCGATGATTTGGAATTCGGGATTGGTGGAGATGCGGCTCTTCACGCTGGCGAGGAGATCCTCGATGGGGAAGGCATCAGGACGCCAAGGACCGAATTTACGGGCGGGGATGGTGTCGTAAGGCAGCGGGTTCTTGGCAGCGCCCTCGCCGATATCGAGGACATCGAGGCGAGAAGGCAGATGAATGTCCGGGACGACACCTTTAAGCTGGGTGGAGCCACCAGCGATGCGGTAGAATTTCTGAATGGTGACCTTGAGCGATCCGGCACGGCTCTTTTCGCTGAAGAAGGGCATGTAGCGAGCCACATCGAGGATGGTCTGCACGGTGCCTTTGCCGAAGGTGGAGCTGTCACCGACGATCACAGCACGGCGGTAATCTTGGAGGGCAGCGGCGAGAATCTCGGAGGCGGAGGCGCTGGCCTTGTTCACGAGGACGATCATGGGGCCGTCATAGACGGGCTTTTCGGCTTCACTATCCTTCCAGGAGATGCTGCCGCGCCAGTCCTTGGCCTGAACGACGGGACCGGAGGGCACGAACAGACCGGTGAGCTTCACGGCTTCGTCGAGCGAGCCGCCGCCATTGTCACGGAGGTCAAAGACGAGGCCTTGGATGTTTTCTTTGATGAGGCGTCGCAGGAGGCGCTCCACATCGGCGCTGGCGCTGACGGTTCCGCCTTCCATGTCACCGTAGAAGTTGGAGAGATTGATCCAACCGAGTTTGAGGGGCGGTCCCATCTCCGGCGGAGTTTGCAGCATCTCCGCATTGGCGAGCTTTTCCTTTAGCGGCACCTCGGCGCGAACAATGGGGATGATTTTCACACCAGTGGGGTCATCGGCAGGATTGATCTTGAGGCGGACGGTGCTGCCGAGCTCTCCACGGATCATGTTCACGACCTTCTGAATCTTGAGGTACTTCACATCGACGAACTCCTCATCCCCTTGAGCCACAGCGATGATGCGGTCATTAAGCTGGAGGGAGCCTTCTTTGTCCGCGGGGCCGCCGACGACGATACCCTGAATTTCAGCCGCCTCGTCCTTCATGCCGAGGAGGGCACCGATGCCGACGAGCTTGTGCGTCATGTGCTGGTTGAAGGAATCACGCTCATCGGTGCTCATGTACTCGGTGTGTGGATCGTAGGCAGTGGCGAGCGAGGAGAGGAAGAAGTTCACGGTGTCCTCGTTGTCGTTCTCGTTGGTGATCTCGAGCAGCTTGTCGTAATCCTTCGCCACTCGCTCCTCCGGCGTCATGTCTTTATCGTCCTTTTCCTTTTTGGCATCGGCGACTTCTTTCTTCGGCTCAGCAGGCTTCTTGGGTTCCTCTTTCTTAGCTTCGGCGGTGGTGTCCTTACCTTCGGCCTTCTTTTGGGCGGCTTTTTCGGCCTTCTTCTTGTCTTCGCGGAGGCGGGCCTCATCGGAGATGCGTTCCTGGAGAAGGTTTTCCTCAATGATGTCGAGCCACATCTTGTCGGCGGCGGCTTTGTCCTTCGGCCAGGGCATCTTATCGCGTTTGAGGTCGATGGTGCGTTTGGAGTCGAAGGTGAACTTCTTGCTCTTGAGCGTGGCTTTGACGAACTCGACACGTTCTTTGACGCGTTGTTTGTAGACGTCGTAGATCTCGATGGCCGGGCTGATGTTCCGCATCAGGAGGTGGTCGTCGAGCGTGGTGTCATACTTCTCACGAAAGCCGTCCACATCATCCTGAGTGAAGTATTGGTGACGGAAGTCCAGCATGTCGAGAAAGTTCCCCAGCATGGTCTTCGACATCTCATCATCGAAATCGCGGTGCGAGTAGTGGTGGTTTTGCAGCATGTAAGCCACATGCATGGCCACCTGGCCGTAGTTCATATCCGCAGCGCGGAGCGTGGGCGCAGCCGGTGAGAGCAGGGCAAGGGCGGCGGTGGCCGCCACGAAAAGGGACGAGGGTTTCACGATCATACTTCCTGAGGGTTAACGAGCCACGGGTTTGGTTTTGCGCAGAACTTTGTATTTTCCGTCTTGAATTGTCCACCGGTTTCCCGCATTTCGCGGGCCATGTCGAATGTCACCATCCAAACCTTCACCGGCGGCATCGCCGCCACAAACGGCCACCTACTGCGCCTGCCAGGAGGCATCGTGCTGGTGGATGCGCCGGAAGGCGTGGCGGAATGGCTCGAAACCCTCGGCGTGAAAGTGGATGCGCTGCTTTTGACCCACCAGCACTTCGACCATGTGCTGGATGCCGCGAAAGTGCGGGCTAAGCATGGCTGCCGCGTTTTCTCGTGGGCGGCCTCGTCACCTGATTTGACTCTCGAACGCCTTTTCGGGGCCGCGACGGGCACTTCGATGGCGGTGAAGCCTTTCGAGGTGGATGAGCTTCTCGAAGGCAAAAGCTCGGTGGAGGCCTGCGGGGTCGCCTGGAAGCTTTTTCATGTCCCCGGCCACTCGCCGGACAGCGTCTGCTTCCTCTGGGAGGCGCAAAACCTCCTTTTCGGCGGCGATGTGCTCTTCCGCGACAGCATCGGGCGCACCGATTTCCCCGGTGGTTCGATGCGCCAGCTCGTGGAAGGCATTCAAACGAAGCTCCTCACCCTGCCGGATGACACCCTCGTCTATCCTGGCCACGGCCCGCACACCAGCATCGGCGCGGAGCGGCGGGAGAACGAGTATTTGCAGGCCTAGAGCCTCAAAACTTCACCGTCGCCCCGAGATTCACGCCGAGGCCGGGTTCGTTGCTGCCGCTGCCGTGGTAGCGATAACTCTTATTCAGGATGTTTTCGATGCCGGCATTCAGGATGAGATGGTCATTGACCTGCCAGCCACCGCGAAGCGTCACGAGCCAAAAACTCGGCGTGCCGTTGGCAGGAATGCGATCCGTGTCCGCGAGATCGGAGGCATTCATCCGGGCCGCCTCGCCGTAGGTCAGGCACACGAGCTCCGTCCATACCTTCTTCGAGGTGGTCTGCCAGCGCACACCGCCATAGCCCACGAGTGGTGCCACCTTGCCCAAAGGCTCACGACGCGTTGAGGCGGATTTTCCGATGAATTGATCCGCCTCGCCATCGACCCAAGCCACATGGCCGAAAACACTCCAGTTGGGATCGATCTGCCAGTTCGCGGAGAATTCCACGCCCTGCATGTAGCCGTCGCCGGCGTTGGCCTTCGTCATTTCGTCGCGACCGTCCACCACCCGGCCGGTGGGGCGGCGAACAATCATTTCGTTAATCTGCGTGTAAAAGTAACCCAGGCTCGCAGTGATAGACTCCGTCTGCGCTTTCAGACCGACCTCAAAGGTGTTGTAGAGCTCCGGATTCAAGCCGGTGGCCGGTGTCTCGCGGGTGGTGGTACCGGAAAGGTCATCGCGGGACAAGTCGGACAAATTGGGTGCACGGAAACTCTGCGACCAGCCGCCGAAAAGCTGAAACCGATCCTTGGAATCGAGGTCCACCATCAGACGCAGGTTAGCGGAGAGATTATCCCACTCGTCCGAGAAGCTCTGGCGTGCTCCGGTGACCGGATCAGTGAACTTTCCAGCATCCGCCCGCACATGCGTGTAGCGGCCGCCGGCAATGACGTGAAAACGGTCCCCGAGGTCGATCTCGTCTTGTATAAAAATGCCCAGCAGGCTGTAGGTCGAGTCATCCGCCACAGCACCTGCGTTGACATTGTCCGTCGCATCCGTCTCCACCCAGTCGTGGTAGAAATCCGCGCCATAGACCAGCTTGCCGATGGCCGTGCGGCTCTCGAACTGGAGATCCACGCCCAGCGTGGTGAGATCCACATCATTGAATGAACGCCCCCCCGTACGTGTTACGCGAAACTGCTCCTCTCCTTGGGTTTGCAGCGAAACCGTGAGGCTCGCCGCGTCGATCCAGCCACCGAGATCTTTGCCTGCGAGCCGCAGGTAGGAGAGGCTCCGCTCCTGATCGAAAAGCCGCACACGGTCCGTGCCATTGGTCGTGCCCTCAAAGGAGGTGCCTTGGTTGGTGAAGTGCGTGCGCCACACGTCATTCATGCGGCTTTGCTGATGCACGGCCGTGAGCTGCCAGTGATCATCCAAGGCCACATCGAGGCGCACATCGAAGGCCCACTGGTCGTAGCCGGTGCGTGGCTGGCGGGGTCCCTGGCCGGGCTTCACATCGCCAAACTGCCCGAAGGTGCCGCCCACATGCAGGCCCCACTTTTGACCTTCACCGATGCTAGCTTCGAGATGCTCGATGTGGCTGTGCTCCGCGCTGCTCCAGCGGTAACTGGCCAGCCCATGCGTGAAAAAGCTGCCAGCCGCCTCGCCGCCGAAACCGGAGCTCTTGGAGATGGCATTCACCGTGCCGCCGATGGCATCGCTGCCGTAGAGCACGCTGCCTTGCGAAGGGATCACCTCAATACGCTCCATCGCGAAGGGATCGAGCAGCGCCCAGTATTGGTTCGGCCCCTCGCGGAAGGTGGAGTTGTTGTAGCGGATGCCGTCCACGAGCAGCAGGTTTCGGAAGCCGGTGAAGCCGCGGATGAAGGGCGAGCCCTGGCCATTCGAGGTCTTTTGGATCGCCACGCCCGGCGTCTCGCGCAGGGCTTCCGGGAAGGTTCGCGGCTGCCGTTCCTCAATTTCCTTAGCGTCGAGCGTCTTCACGATGGAAGGCAGCTTTTTGGCCTCGTTTTCGGAACGTGTGGCCGTGACGACCACCTCCGGCAGCGGATCAGCGGCGGAGACAGCGGTGGCGAGGGCTAAAAACAAAATGGAGCGCATCGGAAACCTCATCAAAGCCACTCCAAAGCCTTTCGTCACCTCCGGCGAGGCCAAAACCGGCCCTTCGACCAAAAATCATCCCTCGCCGCGTATCCGATGCTCACATTTTGACCATCTCAGACATACCCAGGTGGATGAATAGCATTTCCAAGCTGCCCCCTACCTTCCAGAATCGTCCGTCACCCTCATCACCCTCATCACCCTCATCAGCCCGCAGGCCGGAATCAGCATCGTGAACACCCTGGAGGGGCTCGGGCATCAGATTGATTACTCAGACGAACTCGGCTACTGCGGCAAGTCGCTCTTCAACGCTGGCTAATGGAATGAAGCCCGCGACGCCGGCATCACCGAGTGCGAAGCCCTCATCGCGCAAACCGGCAGCGTCTTCCTCACCGCCCGCAACTGTGGCGGCCGCGCCCTCAGCGTGCTGCCGGAGCATCACGTCGTCCTCGCCCGCCGCGACCAGCTGCTCCCCGATCTCCCCGCTGGCTACGAACTCATCCAGCAGCGCTACGGTGCCGTATGGCCCAGCCTCACCACCCTCATCACCGGCCCCAGCCGCACCGGCGACATCGAACGCATCATCATCCTCGGTGCCCACGGCCCGAAGAAGCTGACGATCCTTCTTTGGTGAGAGCCTAATGGTATCCGGGGCATTCCTGCCCCGGACGATGGGGCCAGGAATGGCCCCGATACCCTTTACTTCATCAGCTCCTTCACCATCGGCTCGATGGCATCTGCCCACATTTGGTAGCCTTTGGGATTGAGGTGGAGGAGGTCGGGCATGATGTCCTTGGGCAGGGTGCCGTCAGGCTGGAGGAAGGTGGTGCCGATGTCTTTGAAGGTCACTTTCTTGCCATCGGCGAGTCCGGCGAGGAGCTGGTTTGTGGCGACGTTTTGCTGACGCATCTTGTCCTGCGGCGTGGCACCACGAGGGAAGATGGCGAGCATGAGCACCTTCGTCTCCGGCATCTTCTTGGCGAGGATTTCGAGGATCGTTTTGACGCCAGCGGCGGTCTGCTCGGGTGAGGAGGTGTAAACGGCGTTGTTGTGCTCAGCGGCGGGGCGTCCCTGATGACCGGTGTTGTTCGTGCCGATCATGAGCACGATGAGCTTGGGCTTGAGGCCATCGAAATTGCCGTTTTGCAGACGCCAGATGACGTGCTCGGTGCGGTCACCGCCGATACCGAAGTTGGCAGCCTTCAGCGGAGCCCATTTCTTGGCCCAGACTTCCTTGCCAGCACCTTCCCAACCTTGGGTGATCGAGTCACCGAGGAAGACAAGCTGCGCCTCACCCTTCTTGGAGGTTTCGTTGAAGGTTTCGTGACGCTTCACCCAGCCGCCCGTGCGCGGCACGGGCGTGGTGGCGAGGTTGGATTGGGCGAGGGAGAGGCTGGTGAGGGCCGCGAGAGCGAGGAGCGTGGGCTTGATCATGGTTGGGCAATTCAAAAAACATCACAGCCGGGCGAGGGCGGAGGCAAGCCGAGTCTTCACAGCTTCGGCCGCAGGCTGATCGCCATTCATTTCGAGCAGGGCGATGTAATCGAGGCTGGTGGCTTCAAAGCTGCGCTTCTCGGTGGCAATCTGCGCTTCGAGGATGGCGAGGGCTTTTTCGAAATGCTGCTTCGCGGCGGCATTGTCCCGCAGCTCATGGCAGGCGGTGCCGAGATTGCTGAGCGCTTGCGCCACATCGCGATGATTTGGGCCGAGCACGTTCTGACGAACGTCGAGGGCATCGGCAAACATGTCCTTCGCCTGATCAGGGAATCCGGCGACGTAGTAGAGGCCGCCGAGGTTGTTGAAGAGCGTGGCGACGGCTTCGGAATTGCGACCGTGATTGGCTTCCAGCGTTTCGAGGGCGCGGAGGTAGTGCTGCTCGGCGAGGGCAAATTTGCCGAGGCCTTTGTAAGTCATGGCCAGGTTGTTGCGGAGCTGCGCGGCGACTTCTTTGCTGTCCTTGGTATCCAGCGCATCGAAATCTGTGATGGCATCCTCATAAAAAGAGGTGGCCGCTTCCTCGCGTCCGCTGAAGTCGAGCAAGGTGGCGAGATTCATCCGCACATTGGCCAGCGTGCCCACTGGCAGTTCCTTGCCTTCGGCGGAGGTGATTGCCTCGCGGTAGGAGGACTCGGCGGCAGCTGCGTCGGTTTCCCGCTGGGCATCACCGACGAGCTGGAGTGCCCGCACAAGCGCGGGAAACTTCGCCGGGTCAGCGGCGGCGGCTTCGCGTGCTTTGGCAGCGGCGGAACGGGCGATTTCGAGGGAATCAGGCATGGTTGGTGGACGGCCAGTTTCGCCGATAAGCAGCCCGCCCGTCAAGAGACGTGTTCCAAAGGAAGCGCCTCACTTCGTTTTCACCTGCCAGCGATCATCGAAAAAGTCCGCCGCCACGACTTTTCCGGCCGTTTCGGCATTCGGAGCCTGCGTGATGTCCAAAATGGCCCAATCGGGCAGTTTGGGGTTTTGCAGGGAATTCGTCTTATCGTGGGCCTCTCGGAAGGTGAGGCCGGAATTGATGACGACCTCGAACCCGGCGGATTTGAGCGCTGGGTAGGTCAAAACGGGCACATGTGTGGCGGCATCGAAGCTATCCTTCGACTTCATGCCGACCTTCTTTGCGTCCCAAGTGAGCGGCAGGCCGCCGAGCACGGCTTTGATGCAGGAATTCGATTCCGGCGTGCCCCAGAGGATGAGGCCCTGCGTTTTGCCCTCGGCGAAGACGTCTTTGATTTCGGAAGCCTTCACGACACGCACATCGCCGCGCATGAGGCTGCGCCAGCGGGTGAGGAAGTGCTCGGATTCGGCCTTCACCCACGCATCGACAGCGGCTGAGGACGATTTGCCATCCGGCAACACGACGAGGAAGCGCTTCATGAAGGCGGTGTCGATCAAACCGGGGTGCGAGGTGGGCTTGCCACCTTCAGGGCCTTCGTGCTGGAAGGGCGTGGCATTGCCAAAGTCACGCCACTGGCCGTTTTCTTTGATGAGTCGGCAGAGCGAGTTCGGCACTTTCGGGCCGGGGCTGAGGAAATTCTCAAATTGCGGCAGCTCGGGGCCGACGGTGAGGCTGAGCGCGGTGCCGTCGACGACGACCTTCACCTTGCCGCCGCCTTTGCGAACCTGTGGCGGCGGGTAGAGCACGATGCGCGTCACATTGCTGGTTTTGATCTCAAGGGTCTGGCCGTCGAGCACCTTGGCGTCGATGCGGGCGTCCTTCCAGCTCTCGTCGAGGCCGTGGAGGTTCACCCATTTCACGCGGCCGTAGAGCGGCGTCTTGGTCTGGATGTGAACTTCATCCGGGAAGAGCTCACGACCCTTCGCGACGGCTTTTTCGATCCAGGCCTGCACTTCCTTGATCGTCTCGGGATGATACTTGTGCCCCATGCCAGGGCCGATGAAGTGCGGCGGCTTGATTCCTTCCTTGGCTAGCACTTCCATCATGTATTCGGCGCTGTCGCGTTGGGCATCCTGCTCGCCGCTGTAGCTGATGAGCGGCACGTTCATGAAATTCCGCGCATAGTCCGGCACATCGTAAAAGCCCCAGAGAGTCTGCTCATACCAGGCGGGATACTTGTCCGGCGTGAGCTTCTGGTAGCGCTTCACATCGGCGAAACCGGCACCGGTATGCACGCAGGCCCACTGGTCGGGATAATGAGCGCCGAGATGCCACGCACCCGCACCGCCCATGCTGAACCCGGCGATGGCGACGCGGTTCGAGTCGATGTTGAAGCGCTTCATCGCATCATCGCAGCTTTCAAACACATCCACCTCACCGGCGGACTTCCATCCATTGCAGTAGCGGCCGAAGGGATGGATCACGATCGTGCCCGCAGGCTGAAACTGGCCAGGCTTTTTCGCCATGAGGCGGCTGTAAACGAAGTTCAGATCCGTCGCGGTATCGCCACGGCCATGCAGCCAGATCCACATGGGTGTCTTCTTCGCTTTGAAGTCGAGACCTTCGGGAATTTCGACGCCGTAGGGCTGCGCGGAGTCGTCCAGCTTCGAGTAAAAGCCCAGCACCTTCTGCCCGCTGCCTTCGAGCCAAGGCGTCTGGTTCTTTTTCAGGCCGTCGATGCGCTTCGCGGCCTCATCGAGCAGAGCATTCGCTTTCTTGAGGCTGTCTTCGGACTTTTTGTCATACCACTCGTCGAAGTCGAGGGCGTAGCGCACGGCTTTGAGGAAGATATCCGCGTCCGCCGCCTGCGGATGCTTTTTCACGCTCGCAAAATCCGTCGTGAGGCTCTTCAAGCGTGCCTCAATGCCTGCTTCTTGATCGGCGGAAAGCGCAGCGGTCGGTTTGGGTGGCAGGCTGCCTTTGAAGGACGCGGTGGCGCCGTTTGGGCTCAGTTGAGCGAAGGCAAACGAGGGGAGCAGGGCAAGGAGGAGGACACGCATGATAAGGAAAAGAGAGCCGCATTAACACGGCTCCCCGGTGGAATCCTTCACCTGCACGGCGAAAGGCGGCCTCATTCTTTCTTTTTGCCGGAAGCGAGCGGCATGATGCCGAGATCGCGAGCGTCCTCGATGGAGATGAGCTGCACATCTGGATCATCACCAGAGTCAAAGGCCTCCGAGTGTTCGTCGAGGCTTTCATTGCCGGCCTCGATGGCGGCCTCAAACGTCTTGAAGGAGGCGTTGAGTTCCTTCTGCTTCAGTTTTGCCGGCAGCTTGGGCAGTTCTTTCAGCTGCTTGAGATTATCCTGGCCGAGCATCGTGGTCTCCAGACCGACGAGCCCGGCGTCGTCGCCTTCACCGTCCATGTAAGCGAGGAAGCAATGGCCGGGCACCATCACAAGATACACATCAATGCCAATCTTGCGCAGGATGGAGGCCATGAGCACGGAGCCGTCCACGCAGTTGGCCTGAGTGTTCTTGATGCTCTCATCGAGGAAGCGTACCGTCTGGCACGAGGCGTATTTGCTCGGCGTGGTGGTGGTGATGCTGCTGTATTTGATGCCACGACGTTGCAGGGCGTTCCAGACGGCGAAGACCTGCGCCATCACTACCTCGGGGTCCTCCGACTGATAGCCGTCGAAGCTCTCGATGATCTCGGCGTCCCTGCCGATCTCCAGTGCCTCTTTGAGAAGGCCGTCGATCCACGGGTGATTCTCGTTCACGAAAGCGGCGAACATGAAGGAGATGTCGTCAAAGTCCTCGCCGGCCTCGTCAAAGAGGATGTAGAAGGGGCAGTCGTTGATCGAGCGGAGCACTACGGTCTCGTTCACCTCCGGCATCTCCTCGCCGTCGATGGTGACCTTGATGGTGACATTCGCGGGCCGCTGCTCCAGCACCTGGTGCAGCGCGGCGTAGTCCCAGACGGCCTTCGGGAAGATGTGAACGATGTCGTAGGCCCGCTTCATCGTGCCCTTCCATTTCGAAGGCTTTAAAAAGCCGTCCCCGCTCATCTCCACACTGATTTTTGCGCCTTTCGGCACGTTCGTCAGCTCTGCGGCGATGAGGCCGTTTTCATCGCCATAGACAGCGATCTCGTCTTTTTTGAGCTTCGGGTCATCCGGCCCCTTTTTATCCTCGGCGATCTGATCGTCTCCGTTCCAGTCCATCGTCGCCGTGGCGATGATCATGCTCGTGAAGAGGTCCGGGCCGGTGTAGCTCCAGACATTCACCTCAGGGGCATCCTGAGCAAAACCAAGCGAAACGGCGGAGAACAGGGACAGAAGGACTTTTTTCATGGGGAAAGGAGGCGCGATAAGTAGCAGCGCCCTCGCCTTCGCCAAGCCGGAAGTCACTTGATCTCTTTCGCAGGTGCTTCGCCGAGCTGGAGCGTCGGCGTTTTTGCCTCGTCACTCACATTGAAAGCCACCCAATGACCATTCGCGGCATGCGCGGGAAAGCCACAGGCGAGGGCATATTCGCCCGCTTCATCGGCGGTGAAGGTGAAATCCGCCTTGGCAAAGGCCATGCCTTGTTCTGGCTTCGGCACGCCGGCCCCGTCGAAGTAGGGAGCGCCCATCTGGGGCTTCTTGAGCATGTCCTTCTCCACCACCAGCAGGCTGTGCGGGATGGGACTTGGATTGATGAAGGTCACTTCGACATTCCAGCCGGTGGGCACAGTGAAGACCGCCTTGCCGTGGGCGTGGCCATTGAAGTTCATGCCGTAGTTCGCGGCATTGAACGTGGCGATGAGGACGAGCTTCACCGTCTTTGGCTTGTCTCCCAGCTTCATGAAATCCGCCTCGGTGATGCCGGCAAAGAGTTCCTTCTTCAGGCCGGGGATTTCAGCCGCGGTATGATCATGTGCCGCGGGCTGCTGGGCGAAAGAGAGCGTGGTGAGGAGGCTGAGGGCGAGGAGGAGGCGCATGGGAAAGATGAAAGCTAAGAGATAAAAGATGGAAAAGAAGGCCGGGTTGGGAAAGCGTAGGCGCATGGGGAATTCTGTCGATGATTTGTGCAAGCCTGATGTTTTGGTCATCGGGGGAGGCAGTGCGGGCGTGGCCGCAGGCCTTGCGGCGGCTCGACAAGGCGCGGAAGTACTGCTCGTGGAAGGCGGCGGCTACCTCGGCGGCGCGGGCACGGCAGCGCTGGTGCATTCGTTTTGCGGCCTGTATGAGCTGCGTGAAAGCGAGGCAGAACCTCTGAAGGTCGCCAATGCCGGCCTGCCGGAGGAACTGGAGCGCTGCTTGCGCGAAGAAGACATCGGCGAACGGCGGCGCATGGGCCGCGTGGATGTGCTAATGCACTCGCCGCAGCGTCTCGCTGCCTTTTACGACCGCTGGTGCGCTGCGGAGAAGCAGCTCAAGGTGCTGCTGCACACCTCGGTGATCGCCGCCACGGTCGAAAACAACCGCGTGAGCGAGCTGACGCTGCACTGCCGTGGCTCCTTGATGCTCGTGCGGCCCAAAGCCATCGTCGATGCCAGCGGTGATGCCGCGCTCGCCGCCCTCACTGGGCATCCTTTTGAGCTCGCTCCCTCGAATGAACTGCTCCGCCCCGCCTACTGCGTCGGCATCGCGGGTGTAGGCGAGCTGAAAGCACTCGAAATCGCCGCCGTCATCGTGCGTGGCATTCAAAGCGGCCAATTGCCTCGCGAGGCCGCAGGCGCTCATTTTCGCCAAATCGAAGGCGGGCAGGTCTTTTTGACGATCGACCTTCCCGGCGATGAACATTACGACAGCACCTCCGCCGCCAGTTTGAGCGCCGTCGAGGTCAGTGGAAGGTCGCTGGCCTTTCAAATCGTCGATTACCTGCGCAGCGAGCATGCGGCGTTTCGCGAGGCCTGGATCGCCGCGCTGCCAGCGAGAGCTGGCGTGCGTGAAAGCCGTCGCTGGATCGGAAAAACCATTCTCACCGAGGACGACCTGCTCTCCAGCCGTCACGGAGACGATGATGTGGCCTTCGCCACCTGGCCGATGGAGCTTCGCGAGACTGCGAAAGGCCCCAAACTGCTCTTTCCACGCGATTTGAAGCCCTGCGGCATCCCTGCCGGTTGCTTGCAGGCGCGAGATCTCGCGAATGTCTTCATCGCTGGCCGCTGTCTCTCCACCACCCATCGGGCGCAGGCCAGCACTCGCGTCATGGGCACCGCCCTCGCCACCGGCGAAGCCGCAGGAAAAATGGCCGCAAGCTTTTAAGAGGGCCGCGTGGTGACCTGCTCGAAGCGGGTTTCGTAATCCGCGTGGTTCGTGCCCATCAGGCGATCCCACACATTGAAGTAGAGGCCGTAGTTTCCGCGCATCTTTTCATGATGCTGCACATGGTTGGTGGGCGTGTTGAGGATCTTGCCGAGCCACGACCGCATGAGCCATTTCGGGAAGTATTCAAAGCCGGTGTGACCCAGCACATTGAAAACGATCTGCCAGATCATGAAGATGAAAAAGGCCAGCCCATGAATCGGCAGAGTGAAGACAATCAGCGGGAAGATGCAGGCCTGCGCCACCGCCTCCAGCGGGGCAAAGCTATAAGCGGCCCAGGGGGTAGGATTCGTGCTCTCGTGATGCACGCGGTGAAAGAGCTTAAACAGCCGCCGGTGATGCATGAGCCGATGCGTCCAGTAGAACCAGGTGTCATGCACGATGATGGTGATCGCGATGCTGGCGACAAACCAGCCCCAGCCATGGGAATCAATCTTCCGATACACCTGCCAGCCCCAGGTCTTGCCGATGAGGATCGTCGCCGTGCCGACGAGGCCGTAAATGACCGCCGTGAGAAGCGACCACTTCAACTCGCGGCGCACATCCGCACCCGTCGGAGCCTTTTGAATGATCTTCCGCCGCCACCAGCGCCGCTTAAAAATCACATAAGCCAGTACCCACGCGATGCCCGCCACCAGCGCATAACGCATCCAGTTCTCCACGGCGATGCCGAAGAGGATTTTCGCCGCCGAGGGCAGGCTTTCTGGGTTGAGCGATTTCACAGGCATGGCTTCCTTTACTCCTTCACCCACTTCTCCATCCACGCCAGCGTCCGCTGCCACATCTCCGGCAGATACACATGGCCCACGCCGGGGTAGATGACGTTTTCAAAGTGCTCCGATGAGCCACTGAGGCCGTACACTTTGCCCACGATGTCGCCAAGATGCCTCACACCATCCACCGGAGAGCCGCTATCCTGGTCACCCGTCATGAAAAGCATCGGCCGAGGTGCGGCGAGGGCGATGACGGCCTCCGTGTCGAAGTGCTTCAGCATGCCCGGCACGAAGTAATAAATGCCAAGCGCCTTCAGCATGCCGGCGCGGATCAGTTCTTCGTAGCGTGTCATGCAACCCACGCACACCGCCGCACGCGGCCGTTCGTCCATAGCCATCACCCACCAGCTCCGCGTCGAGCCCATGCTGATACCGGTGACGCCGATGCGCTCCACATCCACCTCCGGGCGTGAGCAGAGATAATCCAGCGCCGTGAGATCATCGCGGATCATCATCCCCCAAAGCGTGCGTCCGGCCCACAGATGATATTTCGACGCCGACATCTCTCCCGCGCTGCCTTTTTGCTGCGGCCCATCCGGCCCCTGGCCGTTCCGCTCGCCAAAACACGGCGCATCAATGCCCAGCACCACATAACCCGCCTCCGCCAGTGCCGGCCCTGGAGCCACCGGAACCGCGTTCGTGCCCAGCAGCTCGCTTTTGCCGATGTCATACTGCCCACCATGCCAGTGGCAGTAAAGAATCGCCGGAGCTTTGCTCTGCGCCGTCGCCTCCTTCGGCACAAAGAGCAGGCCCTTCACGATTTCGCCCGCGCCGTTGTCGAACTGGATCGTCTCCAGCGTGTAGCCACTTTTGTCTTCCGTGCTGACGATTTGAAACGCCGAGACCGGCGGACGCGGCGGCAGATCCCCGAGCAGCTCGTTCAGCTTGGCGCGAATCTCGCCCCGCTGCTTTTGCCAGGCCTCCACACTCGCCGGCACCGTCATCGGCGGTGCGATCTTCGTTTTGGCGAGCCAGTTTTCGGCCTGAGGTTCAGCGGCGTGCATGGAGGAGAGCAAAAGAATGAGACAGAATGCCGTCGTGCGCATCCCGCTCTACTACCAGCCCGCGAAAATCGCCGCAAGAGGCTTGTCCTAAACGGACCCTTTTGATCGTATAAACAGAGTTTGCCGATTTTGAGAGTCTCCTTCGTCAGAGGAGTGCTTTTTTTGAAAACGGGCACTTTGAAAGCGTGAAGGTTCTGCAATAGACCTTACCATTAGCACCATGCCTGCCACCGCTCCCTCCAGCACAACCACTCCTCCACCGGCCCAAGGCGCCGGTCTGGACGTGCGCAGTGAGACGGACATCGTGACGCTGAGCCTCATCTCGCACACGAACGCGGGCAAAACGACGCTCGCCCGCACCTTGCTGCGCAGCGACATCGGCGAGGTGCGTGATGCGCCGCATGTGACGCTCTTCAACGAGTCCTACACGCTGCTGAACGACTCGGGCAGCCTGCTGCGCCTGTGGGACACGCCGGGCTTTGGCGATAGCGCCCGCCTTTTGAAGCGTCTCAAGCGCGAGCGAAACCCCGTGCTGTGGTTTTTGTCCCAAACCTGGGATCGCATCACGGACAAGCCGCTTTGGTGCAGCCAGCAGGCGCTCAAAAATGTGCGCGAGGAGGCCGATGTGGTCCTTTACCTCGTCAATGCGGCCGAACCGCCTGATGCGGCCACTTACATCGCCTCGGAGATGGAAATCCTCTCGTGGGTGAGCAAGCCGGTGGTCGTGCTACTGAATCAAACCGGCCAGCCGCAGGCCCCGGAGGTCGAGGCGAGCGAGATCGAGGCCTGGCGGGCGCATTTGTCGCAGTACAGCTTTGTGCGTGAGGTGCTGGCGCTGGATGCCTTTGCCCGTTGCTGGGTGCAGGAGGATCAGCTCATGCATGTGCTCGCTCCGCTGATGGAGGGTTCACGCATCGCCACCTTTCAGCACATCAAGAAGGCCTGGCATCAGCGCAACATCGAAACCTTCCGCAGCTCGGCTCGGCTCTTGTCCGAGCAGCTCACTGCCGCCCTCATGGATGGCATCGAGGTGCGCTCCGAGACGCTGCTGGAACGCGTCGGCTGGCAGCGCGAGGAATTGAACCGCGAATACAACGATGCTCGTCAAAAACTCGCGTCGCAACTCGCCGACCGAGTGGAGCAGACCACCAATAAGCTCATCGAGTCGCACGGCCTGAGCGGCGCGGCTGAGAAAGAGCTCAGCCAGGTGGCTCGCGATCATTTCCACCTGCCGCAGGGCGTAAATGAGAGCATCTGGGGCGTGCTCGGCAGCTTCGCCGGTGGCGCGATGGGTGGTCTCATCGCCGATTTGAAGCTCGGCGGCCTTACCTTTGGCGGTGGTGCTCTGATCGGTGGCCTCACGGCCGGTGTGGGAGCCTATGCCTTGATCCGCAGCTACAATCTCGTGCGTGGCAATGACCATCGCCTGCGCTGGTCTCGCGAGCATTTCCGCGAGCAGGTGAAGCTCGCGCTGCTCACTTACCTCGCCATCAGCCACTACGGTCGCGGCCGTGGCGATTGGAAGGAAAGCAGCCAGCCTCAGCATTGGAATGACACCGCCGAGGCGGTGCTCGATGCCCACGCCGACGCCATCGACCTCCTTTGGAAAAACGGCGTCCAGAAAGACACCGCCCCCGAGATGCTCTACCGTCAGTCGCGTCATCTCATGACCGACAGCCTCACGATGCTGCTGCAACGGCTGTATCCGGAGCTGGGCGAGGAAGTTTTCGCCTGAGAAATTCTGGTTTCGCCGGGCCTCATCGCGCATAAAATCCCAGCATGGAAACGACCGCTTCAACGCCTCTCTCGGAAATCGAGTCCCGTCTCGCCCGCCTGGAAGAGCAGGTGGCCAACATTATCGGGCCGCCCGTTCGCAAGGACTGGCGCAGCTCCGTCGGCATGCTCACTGACGACGCCCTGTCTCGGGAAACCGATGAGCTGGGACGGCAGATGCGTGAAAGCGTAAGGGATTCCTGGTGAGATGCATGTTCTCGACACCAACCACCTGTCGGAGCTCGGCTACAACTCAACCGCTGGAGCTAGACTTCGGTCCAGACTGGATCAGTCGAATGTAGATGCCGTGACGACGATCATCTCCGTCGAGGAAGAACTCGGTGGCTGGCTCTCCCAAGTGAACAAGTGCCGCGATAGCGATCTCCAAATCAACATTTATGCACGACTCGCCGAACGAGTAAGTTTCCTGGCACGTTGGACCGTACTCCAAATCGACGCCGAGTCGCTTGCGCAGTTTCGGGCCTTCCGAAAACAGGGCATCCGAATCGGCAAGCAGGATTTGAAGATCGCCTGCATCGCCCTGGCGCATGATGCCACCGTGTTGACCAGGAACTTGGTGGATTTTCAGCAAGTGCCCGGCTTACGCGTGGAGAACTGGCTGGACTGATAGACCCCTTCTGACGAGGCTTTCGTGATCTTCGTCTCCAGCCGGTCCATGAAGCGCTCCAGGCTCTGCGTGCAGCGAGAACGAAAGGCGGCGGGAGTGACTTCGATGGCCTTCAAGCAGTCGCGGTGATCCCAGGAGACGACGGCGGAGACGAAGCGGTGGATGAGACGAAATTGCAGGCACCACAGGCGGCGTGTGGCGGGCGTGAAGTCCTGCAAACGCTCGGCGAGGAACTGGCGCTGGAATTCGAGATGCTTCATCTCATCCCGCAGCAGCTTGTGGGAGACCTGTTTCACAGCTGGATCAGCGCAGCGAAGGTAGAGAAGGCCAAAGTACACCTCGGCGACGAGTTCGGCGGTGAGGAGGATCTGGATGTTGAACTCGAGGTTCACGAGGTTTCGCGCCCAGCGGAAGATGGAGTTCGTCCACTGCTTGTGAAGCTGCGGCTGGTTCAAGTAGGCGATGAGGCGGGCGAGCAAGGCGGCGTGGCTTTGCTCTTCGGCGACGAAGAGATCAATGGCCCGCTGGTAGCCGGAAAACTGCGCCAGCGGGGCGATGACCTTCGCGTAGCGCTTCAATCGCGTGCCGCCGCCGCTTTCACCGAGCTGAAAAACGGCGAGTGACCTGGCGATGGGTTCGCGAATGGCCTCCGGCAGCTCGCAGGGCCCGGCGGGCAGCTTCATGGTGTCATTGAGACGTGTGTTGGCTTCGTAGTGGTGGATCCAGTATGGGGTGTTCATGGCGTGTGTGGGTGGGTTAGAAGGCTTTGAGGCGCTCGACGACGGCGTGGACGGTTTCGTCGAGGGTGGAGGTGCCGGCCGTGACGCCGATGGTTTCGGCTTGGGCGAACCACGCGGGCTGCAATTCGGCATCGCTCTCGATTTGAAAAACGTGGGCACCCAACGTGGCGGCCTTTTCGGCGAGCTGGCGCGTGTTGTTGCTGTTTCGCCCACCGATGACGACGACGTGGTCGCATTGGCGACAGAGGTCTTCGAGGGCGGTCTGGCGCTGTTTCGTGGGATGGCAGATCGTATCGACAAAGCGCACCTCGCTCGCCGCAAAGCGTTGTTTGATCGACGCGACGAGTCGCAAGGCCACCTCGACGGGCTGCGTGGTCTGTGAGACGACACCGAGACGAGGATGCGACGGAATTTGATCCAGATCGGCCTCCGAAAGCACCACAACGGCCTGCGGATGATCGCCAATGAGCCCCCGAACCTCCACATGCGTGCGCTGGCCAATGACGACGGGCTGGTAGCCCTCCCGCACGAGCATGGCGAGAGCTTGGTGAGCCTTGTGAACGAGGGGGCAGGTCGTGTCGGTAATCTCGCGTCCGCTTTCTCGCCACGCGACACGATCCACATCGGAGGCCCCGTGAGCGGTGATGACGACGTGCGGCGTCTCCGCACTGTGCAGATCGTGAAGATCACCTCGTCGTGCGCCGACGGCGCTGAGGTGGCGATCCACCAGCGGATTGTGGACGAGCTGACCGAGGATGGTGACGGGCTGGCGTTTGGCCGCATCGTGTGTGGCGCGGAGGGCGTCACGCACGCCGAAGCACATGCCGTGGTGTTGAGCGAGGATGATGTTCATGGGGTGTGTTAGTTTACTTTGTGGCACAAAGTGATTGGGTTGCAGTTTGTCATTCGGATTGAGTGATTCGTCATCTCAGCCCCGCGAGGCCTTCACAATGGCCTCCAGCAGGTCGATGTGGGCTTTGAAGGCCTTTCGACCGGCGGCGCTGAGGCGGTAGGTGGTGCGCGGGCGGCTGCCGGTTCCGTCGTAGGTCTCTTTGACGTAGGCGGCGTTCACGAGCGTGCGCATGTGGGTGATGAGATTGCCATCGCTGAGGCCGAGCTCGGCCTTGAGGTCCTGGAAGGCCCAGTCGTCACGCGTGGCGAGCAGTGTCATGATCGAGAGACGGCTCTTTTCGTGGATGAGTTTGTCGAGTTGGTCGAAGTCGATCATGCGGCAGCCTCCTCGCCCTTGGGGCGGCTCACAAACACCGCGATGGCATAAACGACGTGCAGCAGGCCAAACGTCAGCGCCATCACCAGCGACGCCGGGCCGAGATCCGAGCGCAGATCGCGGACTTCGCCATTGGCGGCCCACACGAGGAACAAAACGAGCCCCGCTATCACAAACGCCCATCCGAGCCGCGTGAGCGATTTCGGCGAAAAGCTCGCCGTGGCCAGCAAAGCGAGTCCGTAACACAAAACCCAGATCAAAGCGGCCAGCGTGAGGTTTTGCAGCCAGATCACCAATCCGCCCGCCAGCACACCACCCACGATCAGCGGCGGCGAAACCGCCCGCAGCGCCATTTTCATGCCTTCAGACACAAAGGCCTGATCCCGTCGCTTCGCCTCGCGAGCCAGCAGCACGACATTCAAGACCGTGCAGGCCGCCAGGATGCCATGCCAGATGATCAGGAAGGTTGTGTTCGAGAAGGCCGCGTCCCCATGCGTCTGCGCCGCATGCACCACCGGCCAGAGCGTCGCCCCCAGCGCCAGCACCCCGCCGAGCAGTGCCGCCGGAGCGGAAACGGCTCGATAGATATGTGCTTTCTCCATCAGGGATCGGATGACGCGGAGGTGCTCGATGGCGGCTTGTGTCTGGCTCATGCGAAGAACTTTGCGCCGCAAAGTGCAAGCCCGCAAACTCGAACTTTGTGCCGCAAAGCGAATTCACCTAGGCTTCACCTTACGTTCACAAAAGACCGAGGTGCCTGCCGCCCGGCACGCTCAACTACTAACCCGCTGCCTGACCTCTGGACAACGGCAGTTCCTGCTCGGACTCGTGCATGCCGAGCCGGACTGGAGCCTGACGAAGCAACAGCATCTGTCCGCCATGCCAGCCATCGCTTGGAAGCTCGCCAACCTCCTCCAACTCAAGAAATCCAACCCGAAGAAGTTCCAAGCACAGGCCGAGTCGCTGGAGCGCGTTTTGGAGGGGTAGCGGGTGTTTGATGTTCTCCCAGATTTTGAACCGCTGATAAGACGCTCCTGATACGCTGATGGATTCTGATTAGCGTCCAATCAGCGTCAAAATAGCGGTTAGAGACCCAGAAGTCGCCCAAGTCTCCAATCTCATACGTCGGCTTCGCCCGGTAGACTGTGAAGCGGTGCGGGTTGGGTGACAGGCTAAAATTTGTACCGCGAAGTCTTTTGGAGATCTGTGATCCATTCATCCAACTCGGCATCTTCGATTTTGACCTTGGCATGATTTTTCAGTGATAACAGAGCCAATGCCAATGACCAAAATGCGACATAGTCGTCGTCAATTGGATGGATGTTATCCCATTCTCCCGCCTTAAACATAAAGGTTCCATGCGAGTGCTGACAATAGGTCCGGTAGAACTCATGATATAACCCGTCTCTTTTCTGACCTTTTCTTCTTCCAGCAGAGTCGAGAGCACCGAGAAGTTTTAAATCCGAATTATCCACAGTGGAAGATGGATACTCACTTTCAAATCTTGCCTGCCAATCGTCGGCGCGCTGTTTGTATTGTTTCTCGATCACACTCCGCAACTGCTGATCTTTGACGACTTGTAGAAAAACCTTTCGCTCTTCTCTCTCTTGGGAACAGATCCACCTATAAAGCAGGTCTGGTTGATCTTCTGTCGCAGCCATCCAAAGAACGGTCTCAATTGCTGGTCGGAGAAGCAGCTTCGCGGCAACATTTTTGCCGCCCTCAAGCAGCTCCAAGTATCCATCGATTGCTTCAAAAATGAAACGAGCATTCAAGCATGTTGTGACTGCGAGAATTGATTCATTTGGACACGAGTTTGAGGCAAGAATCTCCTGCATCAACCGATGCAGTTTAAGCGCCTTCTCAAATGAATTAGTGCGAGCTTCACTCATGAAATTCCTCAAACAGTTGGCAATTGCTTCTCACCTCCCCAGCCTCTCCAGTACATTCTTCGTGATGCGCACGACATGCGCGTCGTTGCCTTGAAGCCCATGCGACCAATCGGTGGTGGCGGCGGTGAAGACGGTGCCGGTGTTCGTGTAGAGGCCGAGGCAGGCGGCGCCGGTGCGGCCGATCTCCCATTTCTCATACCACTCGACGTCGTCGGGGTGCCAGCGGACGTGGCAGGTGCCGAGAACTTCGAAGCTCTTCGGCGTGCCGTCTTTATGCGTGGCGAAGGGCAGGCCGTCGCGCCACTCGAGCTCGCAGCCGTCGCACTCGTAGCCGACGATGGTGTCCTTCGCGCCAAAGCGGTCGCCGCGCTTCAGGCCGGTGCCTTCGTAGATCCAGTGGTCGGGACGGTGGACGATGAAGGAGGCGTCGCCGTCCATGAACTGGCCGTGGCTGCGCATGTAGCCGCCCCAGAGGAAGCCGACGCCGGTGAGACTGTTCTCCGGGCGCTGGAGCAGGTGATGGCTCCACGCGGTGCTGAGCGTTTCAAATTTCCGCGTCTGGAAGACGGGATCGAGGTGGTAGTTCTGCTTGAAGCAGGTGAAGGCGCGGCCCTCCGCCTCGCTGCGCACCTGCCAGCAACAGGTGTTGCCGCT
>JBILVU010000065.1:0-29700 GCA_044370285.1 Prosthecobacter sp. | reverse complement strand
CCCGTCGTTTCAGCCTGCCGGAGGTCATCTTACCACAGTGCCCCGGTGGGGGCGAGATCAAAACGGACAATCCACGAGCCGAGCAACGCAGCTAGCCTTACCACAGTGCCCCGGTGGGGGCGAGATCAAAACGTGGTTTCAGTTTCATGTTATGCGCCCTCCTTCTTACCACAGTGCCCCGGTGGGGGCGAGATCAAAACACCAAAAGCGCCGGGACGATGATCGCCGCCAGCTTACCACAGTGCCCCGGTGGGGGCGAGATCAAAACCAGCTAGATGAATGGTGGTCTGACTCGGACGACTTACCACAGTGCCCCGGTGGGGGCGAGATCAAAACGAAAGTAACAGTGACCATTGAGCCTCGGCGACCTTACCACAGTGCCCCGGTGGGGGCGAGATCAAAACAGAGTTTTGATCGCTACCTCGAACGCGCCCGCACTTACCACAGTGCCCCGGTGGGGGCGAGATCAAAACGCTCGGTGTGAAGTTTTCCCGCGTGCCTTAAACTTACCACAGTGCCCCGGTGGGGGCGAGATCAAAACGACCGCTACCGCTCGATGTCCATGGACCTCTCCTTACCACAGTGCCCCGGTGGGGGCGAGATCAAAACGGAGACAGGTGGCTCGTATGGGACGGGCTTCCTTCGAGCCTCAATGGCCGCTCCGAGCCGAAATTTGAGCCAGCGGCCACTCCCTCTCCAAACAACCCGGCACGCCTCAACCGCTTGGCCAGTGTCTGCTGGCGCTCGCCCATGGCATCGCCGTTGACTCTATCGTTCCAGCCAGTTGACTCGCTTCGCTCACCCTTCGGGCTGCTTTCAGCCGTCTATTTGCCTTCGGCTATTTGCCTTCGGCCATCTCCACTGCGTTCCGGTTCCGCTGCGCTCCGGTTCCCCGCGTTGTCGAGCGGCACCCAGCCGTTTCGGCTGCCTGCCTCGCCTCCATCCTTCGGCTCGGCTCACGTTCTTTTGCGGTCCCTGCGATCTCTCGCGGCTATTCCTGCCGGGGAGTGAACAGGTTGAAAACCTGTTCCACTTTCTGACCTCTGTGGTGGCATCGGGTGAACCAAGCACGGGCTAAAGCCCGAACTACGAACGAAGAACCTCTGACCTCTGCGGTTATCCGAACTCTTGCGGTGGACCTGTTTGCGGTAGAACGGGCTAAAGCCCGAACTACGAACGAAGAACCTCTCTGCCCTTCCGTGTGTTCCGTGTCTTCCGTGGTTGTCCTGCCTTGAACCGCTGATGACCAAGACGGAGGCGGAGGCGGATGAACCAAGAACCAAGAACTCCGAACGAAACAGGGCCTAGTGCAGGAAGTGGCGCACGCCGGTGAAGACCATGGCCATCTTCCGTTCGTCGGCGGCGGCGATGACATCGGCGTCCTTCACGGAGCCACCGGGCTGGATGGCGGCGGTGGCTCCGGCATCGGCGGCGGCCATGAGACCATCGGGGAAGGGGAACATGGCGTCGGAGGCGACGATGCTGCCTTTGAGGCTGAGGCCGGCTTCCTGGGCCTTCCACACGGCGATGCGGCAGGAGTCCACGCGGCTCATCTGACCGGCCCCGATGGCGAGGGTGCGATCATGGCTGCTGAAGACGATGGCGTTGGATTTGACGTGCTTCACCACGCGCCAGCCGAAGCGCATGGCTTCGAGTTCATCGCGAGTGGGCGGGCGGATGGTCTTCACCTTGTTTTCGAGGTCGTCGAGACCCAAAGCACGTGGATCGCTATCCATCACCATCACGCCGCCGGGAGCGGAGCGGATGATTGGCTCGGCCAAGGCTTCGGCCACGCCGGGGAGCATCTGGATGAGGCGCAGGTTCTTTTTCTTCTGGAGCAAGGCGCGGGCATCGGCATCGAAATCCGGCGCGATGATCACATCGGTGAAGATTTCCGAGATGATGCGGGCAAGGCCGAGTGTCATGCTGCGGTTCACGACGATGACACCGCCAAAGGGAGCCTGCTTGTCGGTCTCGAAGGCCTTCTGCCAGGCTTCGCGGAGGTCTTCATCGGCGCAGCCGACGCCGCAGGGGTTCGTGTGCTTCAAGATGGCCACGGTGGGGCGGCGGAATTCGAGGGCGATCTCGGCGGCGGCGTGGATGTCGAGCACGTTGGTGTAGCTGAGGTCCTTGCCGTGCAGCTTCACGAAGTAGTCGCCGAAGTTGCCATAGAGAGAGGTCTTCTGATGCGGGTTGTCGCCGTAACGCAGCTCGGCGTAGAGCGGCAGGGAGAGGTTGAAGGTCTTGTGGGTGCTCTGCTCCTTGTTCAGGTAGGCGGCGATGGCGGTGTCATAGGCTCCGGTGCGCTGGAAGACCTTGCAGGCGAGGCGCTCGCGGGTGGCGAGGCTGGTTTCCCCGGCGTTTTCCTTCATCTCAGCAAGCACGACGGTGTAATCCGCCGGATCGGTGATGACGGTGACCCAGCGGTGGTTCTTCGCGGCGCTGCGCAGCATGGACGGGCCGCCGATGTCGATGTTCTCGATGGCTTCTTCGAGGGTCACATCCTTCTTGGCGATGGTTTGCTCAAAGGGATACAGATTCACCACGACGAGGTCGATGAGGGGAATCTCGTGCTTCTTGGCGTTGCGCTTGTCCTCGTCGTTGTCGCGACGCTGGAGGAGGCCGCCGTGGACCTTCGGGTGGAGGGTTTTGACGCGGCCGTCGAACATCTCCGGGAAGCCCGTGTAGTCCGACACGTCAATGACGGTCAGACCGGCTTCCTTGAGGTGCTTGGCGGTGCCGCCGGTGGAGAGCAGCTCCACGTTGAGGGCGGCGAGACCTTTGGCGAAGTCAACGAGGCCGGTTTTATCCGAAACAGAAAGCAGGGCGCGGGCGATGGGCATGGGCGGGAGAGAGTGGGAGGGGCAGTTAAGGTGAAAATCCGGGGGCGCAAGGGGTTTGAATGTGCGCGATCCGTCACCTGCGCGGCCTTTCGATACCCTGCGAGGTTGCCAAAACGTTCCCGTTCACGCCAACACCGGCTTCACGACTTCCCCGTGGACGTCTGTGAGGCGGAACTGGCGGCCTTGGAAGCGGAAGGTGAAGCGTTCGTGGTCGATGCCCATCAAATGCATGATGGTGGCCTGGAGGTCGTGGATGTGGACTTTGTCCTTCATGGCGTTGAAGCCGAACTCATCGCTCTCACCGTGGGTGACGCCCGGTTTGATGCCGCCGCCGGCCATCCAGATGGTGAAGGCGTAGGGATGATGGTCGCGGCCCCATTGCTTGGTGTTAGTGATGTCGCCCTGGAGGAAGGGCGTGCGGCCAAATTCACCGCCCCAGATGACGAGCGTGTCCTCCAGCAGGCCGCGTTGTTTGAGGTCCTTGATCAGCGCGGCACTCGGCGCATCGACATCGGTGCATTGGATCTTGAGCTGCGTGTTCAAATTGCGATGCTGATCCCAGCCGGCGTGCATGAGCTGCACAAAGCGCACGCCGCGCTCGGCGAGGCGGCGGGCCATGAGGCAGTTGTAAGCGTAGCTGCCCTGGCGGAGCACATCGGGGCCGTACATGTCGAGGATGTGCTTGGGCTCGTTCGAGAGGTCGGTCAGTTCTGGCACGCTGCTCTGCATGCGGTAGGCCATTTCATACTGTGCGATGCGTGTGGCGGTCTCGGGATCGCCGTGATCGCGGAGTTTGATCGAGTTCAGCTCGCCGAGGCCGTCGAGCATGGTGCGGCGCAGCTCGCGGCTCATGCCATCGGGATTGCTGAGATACAAAACGGGGTCGCCACTGCCGCGGAACTTCACGCCTTGATACTTTGAGGGCAGGAAGCCGTTGCCCCAGTAGAAGTCATAAAAAATCTGGCCGCAGGAGGCTTCTTTGTCGCGACTGGTCATCACGACGAAGGCCGGCAGGTCCTCCGAATCGCTGCCGAGGCCGTAGCTGAGCCAGGCACCCATCGCGGGGCGTCCGGCCTGCTCCGCGCCGGTCATGAGGAAGGTGATGGCCGGGGCGTGGTTCACCTGCGTGGTGTGCATCGACTTGATGAAGCACAGCTCGTCCGCGATCTCGCCGATGCGCGGCAAAAACGAGCTCACGGTGGCCCCGCTTTGTCCGTGGCGGCTGAACTCCGTGATCTCGCCGAGCACCGGCCGCGCGGTCTGGCCGCCGGTCATGGTGCTGAAGCGCTTCCCACCCACCACGCTGTCCGGGATCTGCGTGCCGTGCATCTGCTTGAGCATCGGCTTGTGATCAAAGAGATCGACATGCGAGGGCGCTCCGTTTTGCAGCAGGTAGATCACCCGCTTGGCCTTCGGCGCAAAGTGCGGCAATGCGGGCGCGAGCGGATCCGGCCGCTGCGAGGCCATCAACGAACCCAGGGCGAGCGAGCCAATGCCCGCCGCGCCGTGGCCAAACAAGGCGCGGCGGGTGAGATGCTGACGATGGAGGTCACGGGCGTTCATTCTTTGGAGACGACTTCGTCGAGGTTGAGCAGCATGAGGCAAAGGCTGGTCCATGCGGCATGCTCTTCGGGTTTCAAAGTGGCATCGGACTTTGCTTCGCCGACTTTCAGCAGCTTTGCGGCCCCGCTGGCGGCCTGCGGTCGCAGCGCGGTGAGCTGTCGGCGCAGGATGACCAGTTCATTGGCCTTCGGCGCCCGATGCGTGACGATTTGGAAGGCGTGTTTCAGGCGCGAGTCGTCATCGCCGGGTGTTCGCAGCACCTTCTCGGCAAGCACGCGGGCGGCTTCGACAAAGGTCGTGTCGTTCAGCGTGACGAGGGCGTGCAGCGGCGTGTTCGTGCGTGTGGCCTTCACCGCGCAGACTTGGCGGGAGCTGTTGTCGAAGAGCATCGTCGGCCCCACGATGCGACGCCAGAACACATACAGTGTGCGGCGATACAAGGCATCGCCGTGGTCCTGCTGGTAGGTCTTTTTGCCAAACGTGGCCTCCTCCCAGATGCCCTCCGGCTGGTAAGGCTTCACGCTCGGCCCGCCGAGCTGCGGTTTCAGTAAACCCGAAAGCGCCAGCGCCTGATCCCGCAGCATCCACGAAGGCATGCGGAAACGCGGCCCGCGAGCGAGGAGCCGATTCTCGGGGTCCAACTGAGAACCGCGAACCGAGAACTGCGAATTCCGCTGATACGTCTCACTCGTGACGATGAGCCGGATGAGATGCTTCACATCCCAGCCGCTCTCCATGAACTCAGCGGCGAGCCAGTCGAGCAGTTCGCGATGCGGTGACACCTCACCTTGCACGCCGAAGTCTTCGGCGGTCTTCACGAGGCCCACGCCGAAGATCGACTGCCAGAAGCGATTCACCGTCACGCGAGCGGTGAGCGGATTGTCGCGGCTCACGAGCCACTGCGCGAGGCCGAGGCGGTTCTTCGGCGCGTCTTTCGGCAGCGGCGGCAGCACGGCGGGCGTGGTGAAGCTCACCTTCGTCGTCGTGGGCTTGTCGTAGGCGCCTTTGTCGAGCTGAAAAGTCTCCCGCGGCTGCGGCAGCGTGTCCATGACCATGACCTTTGTCACCGCGTTGCTGGCCGCGACCTTTTCGCGCTGCGCGGCGAGCAGACGCTGCAGCAGCTTCGTGTAGTCGCGATCCTTGTCTTTGAAGTAGCCGATGGCCTCCAGCAGCGGATCGACGCCGCGATTGCGCGGAATCGTTTTGGCGATGTAAGCCGGCAAATTGCCGGGCAGGTCAATGGCGGCCGATTCGGTGAGCGGCTTGCCCGCCGGACGCGGGAACTTTTTCAGTTCAAAGGCATCCACCTCGTCGGCGATGGCATTCACGGCGGCATTCGCCTTCTTGCTGCGCTCCAGCTCGGCGGGCGTGCTCAGATCCATCGCGGGCGCAGCCTGACCGGTGCGGCCTTTGCCGTCCTCACTGGTCTGGTTGAAGACATCGTAGAGCGCGTAGTAGTCGCGCATCGTGAGCGGATCGAATTTGTGGTCGTGGCACTTCGTGCACTGCATCGTGAGCCCCAGCCACACGGTGCCGGTGGTCTCCACGCGATCCATAACGTTCTCCACGCGGGTCTCCTCCGCGATGCGACCGCCCTCGCCATTGATCATGTGGTTGCGATTGAAGCCGGTGGCCAGTTTTTGCTCGCTGGTGGCATTCGGCAAAAGATCACCCGCGAGCTGCCACACGGTGAACTGATCGTAAGGCATATTCGCGTTGATCGCGCTGACCACCCAGTCACGCCAAGGCCACATCGTGCGCTCCGGATCGCCTTGGTAGCCGTTCGTGTCGGCATAGCGGGCCGCATCCAGCCAGTCCCAGGCCCAGCGCTCGCCGAAATGCGGGCTGGTGAGCAGTTTTTCGATCAAAGCGGTCGGTTCGGCCTTCTCCGCCGGATCAGGCGGCAAACCGGTCAAATCGAGCGAAAGCCTCCGCACGAGCGTTTCACGCGTCGCAGGCGGATTGGGCTCCAAACCGGCCGCGGCGAGCTTTTGGCGCACAAACGCGTCGATGGGATGTTTGGCCCCTGCGGGCACTTTCGGCCGAATCACCGGCTCAAAGGCCCAATGCTTGCCCCACGTCGCTCCTTCCGCGATCCATTGCTTCAAGAGCTGCTTCTGCGTGTCCGTGAGCTTGCGATTGCTCTTCGGTGTCGGCATCACCTCATCGGGATCGTGCGAGAAGATGCGCTGGATGAGCTCGCTGTCGTCCGGTTTGCCCGCGAGGATGATTTTGCCGGTCTTCGCGGCCTTTTCGTCATCCAGCCTCAAATCGCCTTTGCGCTGCTCCGCGTCTGGACCGTGGCAGTGGTAGCAGTTTTCACTGAGGATCGGCTGGATGTCGCGACTGAACTCCACCGCCGCCCGGCAAGGCAGAGCGCACGCGATAGCGAAGATGAGGGCAGAGGATTTCAAGCGTGCCCTAAACGCCGCCAAAACCGTCCTTTTGCCCGATGGCGGGATTCTTCATGCGGCGGCCCGGCTCCCTTCACGGAACGCTGCCAAGGCGCTTGCAAAACCATCCCTCGTGTGTTTTGAAGGCCGCTCCCATGTCCCAACCCCTCCTCATCTGGCTCGACGGCAAACTGGTTCCTGAATCCGAGGCGAAGATATCTGTCTTCGACCACGGTCTGCTTTATGGCGACGGGGTATTTGAAGGCATCCGCATCTACAATGGCCGCGTGTTCCGCCTCACGGAGCATCTGAACCGCCTCTACGATTGCGCCAAGGCCATCTGCCTCACCATTCCGATGACCTTTGAGGAGCTGGAAAAAGCCACCGTCGAGACCGTGGCGGCCAATAACCTCCGCGATGGTTACATCCGCCTCGTCATCACGCGCGGCGTCGGCTCGCTCGGCCTCAATCCTTACCAGTGCCCGAAGGCCAGCGTCATCGTTATCGCCAGTACGATCACGCTTTATCCGCAGGAGCGTTATGAAAAGGGGCTGAACCTCATCACCTGCGGCACGCGTCGCCCCAACAGCGCCGCCTTGAGCCCACAGGTGAAGAGCCTGAACTACCTCAACAACATCATGGCTAAGATCGAGTGCCTCCAGGCCGGCTGTGACGAGGGCATCATGCTCAACGATCAAGGCTACGTCTCCGAATGCACCGGCGACAACGTCTTCATCGTGAAGAACGGCAAGATCACCACCCCGCCGATCTCCGCCGGTGCCCTTGATGGCATCACCCGCCGCGCTGTCATCGAGCTCATCACCGAGCTGGGCCTGCCCTTCGCCGAGCAAAACATGACCCGCTTCGATGTGTACACCGCCGATGAGTGCTTCCTCACCGGCACCGCCGCCGAAGTCATCGCCGCCGTGCAATACGACCGCCGCCCCATCGGCGATGGCAAGCCCGGCAAGATCACCAATGAGCTGATCACCCGCTTCAAGAAACTGGCGAACAGCACCGGCACCCCGGTCACCTACGCTTGATTCCAAGGTGTTTTCGAAGTGAAACCTATCCGCTTGCCCTTGTGTCCGCTGGCCGCGTTGCGTCCTCGTTAGGTATTGCTTGAATACCATCCTCGTCCGCGCCTTGCCAGCGAACACAATGACGGCGCGGCTAAATCTCATTTTGAAAACACCTTGGAATGATGAACATCGTTGACCTCATTTTCGAGCGCCATCATGGCCCGGAGATGGCGGTCATCAGCCCCGATGGCTCGCTGAGCTATGCCGGCCTGCAGGCCCTCATGCTGGAATGCGCCCACGCCCTGCGCAGCGATGCCCATTGGCCTCGCGACATCACCCGCCCCCGCATCGGCCTCCATGCTCCGAGCGGACCCGATTACATCGTCCTGGCTCTCGCTATCCTCAAGGCCGGCGCTTGCTTCGTCCCCATCCCCTCCGAACTGACCGCCTCCGAGCAGCAGGAACTCATCGAACGCACCTCGCTGCATGCCGTGCTGAGGGCCAAGAATGCCGATGACTGGCAGTTGGAGCCATTTGGACGCTCAAGTTTGCCGCAGAGGGGCAAAGGAGCAGAGGCGGCAGAGCACCTGAACTCAAAGGAGATGGATGGTGGGACGGGGAGTGACTTCCCGCAGATTCAGGGAGGCCAACAGATTATCTCAGAAACCAATCTGCGGGCCTCCCTGAATCTGCTGGAAACACCTTCTGGTCACTCCGCAGTTAGTCAGGAGGCTTCTGAGTCCAAATCCTCCGCGTCCTCTGCTCCTCTGCCCCTCTGCGGCCCATCCGAAGTCCCTGAAGCCTTCGATGCTCTGAATGCCGCCTTCATCCGCTTCAGCTCCGGCACCACCGCGAGGTCCAAAGGCGTCGTCATCTCGCATGAGACCCTGCTCGCCCGCATCACCGCGGCGAATGAGGCTCTGCGCATCGGCACGGCGGATCGTGTGCTGTGGGTGCTGCCGATGGCCCATCACTTCGCCGTCTCGATCATTTTGTATCTTTACCATGGGGCCACCACTATCCTCGCGCCGGCCAGCGATCCGGCGGTGATGCTTCGCCTCATGCGTGAGCATGCGGCGACGGTCATGTATGGCTCGCCGTATCATTACACACTCCTCGCCAGCCAACTGGAGGCCGCCGCGATGAAAAGCTTGCGGCTCGCCGTGAGCACCGCCTTCGCGTTGAGCCAGGAAGTGGCCGATTTGTTTCACTCCAAGACCGGCCTGCACCTCACCCAGGGCATGGGCATCATCGAAGCCGGCCTTCCGCTGCTCAATCTGGAGCACGCCACCACGCATCCCACCTCCGTCGGCAAGCCCACGCCCTCCTTCGAGGTCAAACTCGACGACGGCGAGCTCCTCCTGCGCGGCCCCGGCCTCTTCGATGCCTACCTCAGCCCCTGGCAGCCCCGCGAAGCCGTCCTACGCGATGGCTGGTTCCCCACTGGCGACATCGCCGAGATCGACGAAACCGGCTCCATCTTCCTCCGAGGCCGTGTGCGCAGCGTCATCAACGTCGGCGGCATGAAATGCTTCCCCGAAGAGGTGGAGGCCGTTTTGAGCTCCCACCCTTCCGTCAAAGCCGCCCGCGTCCTCGCCCGTCCCCACGCCGCCCTCGGCTTCGTCCCCGTCGCCGAAGTCATCGCCGAAAACGGAGCGGAAACGTCACTCACGGGCGAATTGAAGAAGCTTTGCCAGCAACGCCTCTCCGCCTACAAAGTCCCTCTTCTCATCACCTTCGTCAGCGACTTTCCGCTCACGGCGAGCGGCAAGGTGCGGCGGTATTGATCGAGGATTCGTATTGTAAGACAGCCAGTCGGTCGCACCCTGTTTGGGAAGGAACCATGACAAAGAAAAACATCACACTCACCACGGCCTTGCTGCTGATTGCCCTGCTCTGGAGCAGTGCCGGTAAAGAACCTGATTGGGCACATTTGCTGGAGATGAGGCTGCCCAGCCAGAGGCAGGTTGGTAGCGTCGAGAGTTCGTCCGTCCTTCGCTATAAGCCACAAAGGAATCCCAATTACTCAAAGGAAGCAGCGGAAGCGTATTATGAACGCCGAGAAAGTTTGATCCGGGGCTTCTACGGCGGCGGGCAAGTGAATCGTGTCGTCAAAAACCTAAAATCGGGGCAGGAGCTACTTCGATGGATCGGTGCTGCGCAGCAGCAGGAGACCATCCTTGCAATCCCACTCATTGCAGAACTCTTAAATCACCAGGACGAAAGCGTCCGTCGTGTCGCAACACAAGCTTTAATCTGGTTTGGCGACAAGCGAGGCTTCGACTTTGTAATGAGCCAGATGGAGGGGCCGGATTCGACGAAGTGGTGGAGTATCTTTGACAAAGATTTCGCCAGCGCGACACCCACGGAATACCTGCCGCGACTCAAAGCTCTGTTTGCGAGTAAGAGCGACAATGAGGTGGAGGCTTATGTCATTGCCAAGGTGCTTGCTCAGATGGGAGATGCAGACTCAGCCAAGTATGTGGTTCCTGTGATCGAGCGGCATCCTCACCGTTCCGTCGATACCATCTTGAAACTAACAAACGTCCGTGAACCGAGTGTCACCGTTCTTATGCAGAAGCTCTCCAAAGAGGGTAGTCCAGATAAGGTGAAACACGCAGCGGATATCGTACTTGGCAAACAAGGTGATTTAGCCGCTCAACAAAGGCTGATCGAGGCAGCCAAGCGCGTGATCGCTCTCCCTCAGTCGGAGAATGCGGATGGAAGCGAAAAGCCCGGACTCAAGCCCAAGTTCATTGGTGAGGTGACGCCTGCCTGGGACGTGGACGCGGTCTTTGCCCTGGAACATGGCATGGAGGTGGTTGCCCCTGAGCAAGCGGTGCCAGTGCTTCGGGACATCGCCATCCGCGCCGATAATGTGTATTTCAGCAGGACGGCCGTCGAGCTTCTGGCAAAGATCGGCAACGACGCGGCGAGAAACGCCCTTTGGGACGTGGCTAGGTCCGCCAAAGAGAGGAAAAGAACGTTTGAAGACACCATTTTCACGAACATCGGCAAAGCCTTGATGTTGTTTGATGATGAGACCTCGGCATCGCTGGCCACGATCATGTTTAGCGGAGACACACATGGAATGGAAACATCTCAATTCCTTGCCGAAACCAGAGGCTGGGATGGTCTGTTTAAGCTGAAAATGTTTTACTAAACGCCTAGTGGCCCATTTCACTCCAACCTCCTGCCCGATGCTCAAAGACCTCCGCGCCAATCCCACGCTTGCTCATGTGCTGCCGCTGGCGGTGTTCACGGCGATGCTTTCGGTGCCGGGGTGGTTCAAGATCGAGAACAGCGAGCTGCCGTGGCAGGTGCAGATGCCGGAGCTGTGGGTCTATCCACTGCAAACGCTCGTCTGCGCGGCGCTGCTATTCTTCTTCCGTCAGCACTACACGCTGGCTCCGTGGCGCGGGTTGGGACTGGCGAGCTTGCTGGCGGTGCTGGGGATCGCGTTTTGGATCGCGCCGGAGATGCTGAGGCGGGTGCTGATCGAGCGGGGCCATGAGGCGAAGGACTGGTGGGACTGGCTGGGACTGGCGGAGCGCACCGAGGGCTTTGACCCCACACTGGTGAAGGATTCGGCGCTCGGTTTCAATGCCACCATCGGCCTGCGCTTTGCCCGCATGGTGCTGGTGGTGCCCTTCGTGGAGGAGCTGTTCTGGCGCGGCTTCCTGATGCGCTTCCTCGTGGATCAGGATCGCCCGTTTATGAAGATCCCCTTCGGCACGCATCGCTGGCGGGTCTTTTGGATCGTCACCGTGGCCGTGATGCTCATCCACAACACCAGCGATTGGCCTGGAGCCTTCGTGTGGGGCTCGCTGATGTATTTCCTGGCCGTGCGCACGAAGAGTCTCGGGGCCTGCATCGTGATGCACGCGGTCGGAAACCTCCTCCTCGGCCTCTATGTGATGAAAACAGGCCTGTGGGGCTTTTGGTGAGGGTTCTCCCGTTCACGGAAGGCCACGCCAGTGCCTTGAGCGAGCGGCGGCTCACATGTCGAGGAAGTTCCGCAGCAGCTTTTTACCTTCCTGCGTGAGGATGGACTCGGGGTGGAACTGCACGCCGTGAATGGGCAGTTCTTTGTGGCGCAGGCCCATGATCTCGGACTCGTCATCGCTGCATGTGGCGGTGATTTCGAGGCAGGAGGGAAGGGTGGCACGCTTCACGAGCAGGGAATGGTAACGCGTGGCTTCGAAGGGCTCCGGCATGTCTTTGAAGACGGAGGTGCCATGATGACGGATCATGGAGGTCTTGCCATGCATGAGGCGATCCGCCCGCACGACATCACCGCCGAAAACATGGCCGATGGCCTGATGACCAAGGCAAACGCCGAGCAGAGGGATGGATGGCCCAAAACGCTCGATCACGGCGCAACTGATGCCTGCCTCCTTCGGGGTGCATGGGCCGGGGGAAATGCAGATGTGGTCTGGGCGCAGCTTTTCGATCTCATCGAGCGTGACCTGATCATTGCGGCGGATTTCCATGACGGCTCCCATCTCGCCGAAGTATTGGACGAGGTTGTAAGTGAAGGAGTCGTAGTTATCGATGATGAGGAGCATGCTGGCGAAGTTCCAGGTTCTTGGTTCCGAGTTTAGAAGCCACGGAGGCTGAGGAGGTTGTCGAGCTCTGCTTGGAAGGCGGGGATGTCCGCTGCAGGCGGTTGATAGCCGGGGGCGGGGCCGCGCATGCCGAAGCGGCCCGTTTGGTCCATGAACCACATGGCGGTGTTGCTATCGCTGAAGGTGACGCGGCCGCTGATGAGGGCTCCTTCGAGGGGCAATTCATCCACGGTGACCTTGAGAGAACTGGCGGGGCCGGCTGGCTGTTCGAATTCAGTGTCTTGGAGATCACCTTCGGCGACCTCCGGTGCAGGTGTAGGCTTGGGCTGCTCTTCGGGCGGCTTCTCGCGGGCCTTTTCCTGAATTTTCACCTCGAGATCGAGGATGAGCAGGCGTGCCTCCATGTAGGTGAGGCTGATGCCGAGTTCGTTGCGGAGGCGGTCCTGAATCTGGTTCAGGTTCGCACCTTCAGCCGCCCAGGTGGCGATTTGCTGGCGTTGTTCCGGTGTGAGGCTGGTCATGGGGGTGCGTGGAAGGGCGGGGGATCAGCCCTTCATCTTATCCGTGATGATATGCGAGAGCGCGGCGGCCTTTTCGCTGAGTTTCTTGATCTCGTCGTGAGTGAGGGCCTTGCCTTCGGGCACATCGACCATGGGCAGCATCTCTTCGATGCCTTTGCGTAGGTCGATGAGGTTTTGATTCTTCAAAAGGGAGGGATGCAGACTATCGAGGCTGCTGAGGTAGTATTCAAGAATGTCACGACGGGTGAGCTGGCGGGTCTTTTCCTCGGCGTAATCGAGCGCGATGGTGCGAGTGGCCATTTCCAAGGCCCGCAGCCAGCCTCCAAGGCTGATAAGGTGGGCGATATCGACATCCCGAAGCATGACCATTTCAGCCTCCACATCGGCCTGGGTGCGGGCGAGTTCTTCTTTGAGGCTATCCCATTCACCACGGAGGCTGTGCTCGAAGAGGCTCTGAGTGTGTTTGTTCATGCGGCCGCCTGCGCCGAGGGCTTTGCCGTATTTGATCATGGCACGACCCACGAATTCCATCTCATCCACCTTCTCCGTCTGCACGATGAGGAAACCATCGGCGATGAGGGTGCCAAGGCCGAGGGAGACGATGACGCGGTCCGCAGGCGTCTTATCGGTAAAAGTACGCTTCAAGTCGTCATACTTGAGCTTTCCCACCTTGTTGAGCATGTCGAAGAGCTTACGGATGGAGGGCGTGGTGAATTCGTTCACGCCGAATTCCTCCCGCACATGCTCATCACCTACCACATCCTCGGGGATGGGCATTTTGGCACCCGGTGGTGGTGGAGCGGGCGGTGGCGTCGTGTCCTGGCCGACAAGCGGAAGCGCCAGCGCGGTGAAAAGCGCCAGATGAAGCGAAAAACGGGCAAGGGGGCCGGGGATCATGGGGGCGATGATACGAGGGCGGTTTGGGATTTCCAGCGGCAGGAACAAGAATGAGGGTGTTTTCTCACACTAGGCTGCGAACGAAAGGCAGCATGCTCGAATACAGGGTGCTGCCGCGGTAGCGGCTGAGCTGTTCATTGACCAGTTCGGCATCGCTATCCACATCGGCGGGGAGGAGTTCCTTGTGGGAATGCTCTCCACAGGTGGAGCAGACGTGGATGAAGCGAGAATCGCAATCCCGACGCACCTCACCACGGAGGCCTTCACCTTCGAGAACGAGGCTCTGTAGAGCGGGGCCGCTGTCTTTTTCGACGAGATCGAGCTTCAAGGAGGCTCCGAGGCGTTTGTTGATCCAGACAGCGAGCAGCAGGGCGGTGGTGCGCTGGCCACGGATGTGGGTGATGCGCATGGTGCGGAGTTTGGAAAGGTTTTGCCGTGCGGAGGCATCCTGAAAGCAGCTCGCCAAGGCGGTGCGCATGAAGTGGGAGCGGGTCCAGGCGAGATCACGAATGTCGAGATCGGTGTTTTCGGCCTTCACCTTGAGGAGGGCATCGAATTGGCGGGCGGGATCGCTCCAGCGTGAGCTGTCGATGATGAGGGTGTCGATGCGGGAGTAAAAGCGCTCTTCGAAGTTCTTGGTGAGATCGGCCTGCCACCAGACGACGAGGGGGAGATCGGAATCGAGATGGGCAAAGACGAGGTTTTGCACCTGGGCGGCATCTCCACCTTCGAGGATGAAGGTGATCTGCTCGCTGCAAACGGCTTGTTTACCTTGATACGGGCGGCACAGGGCCTGAATCCACGAGCGGGTGCGGGGCGGTTGCACCTTCGGCAGGGCGAGGATGAGCATGGCGCGGCAGGCGTGCTCAGCGGCCACCTTTTCGAGCATCGCGTGATCATCGGCCAGCACGGCGCTGTCCTCGGTGTAAATGGCCAGATTGATGAGCGAGGCGCGTGTTTTGGCCTCATCACCTTCCCAAAGCTGGTTCAACGAGCGGCGGATGCCGCTGATGGGCGTTTCAAGGCCGAGGCGGGAGACGTCCAAGGGTTCGGAGAGGGCAGGGGACATGGTGGCAGACTGGAGAGGACAGGCTAGGAAACAAGAAAGTCCTGTGCCAGCATCAAATCACGCGTGGATGATGCATGTTCGGGGTTGAATGGCGCTTCCTTCGATGCTCACCCATGAGTCATGCCCGCCCCCGACCTCGTCGCTGAAATCCTTCGCCTCAAAAAAGAGCGCAATGCTGTCATCCTCGCTCACAACTACCAGGACAAAGCCATCCAAGAGATTGCCGACTTTGTGGGAGACTCACTCGGGCTCGCCTACAAGGCCAAAGACACGGCGGCGGATGTGATCGCCTTCTGCGGTGTGCATTTCATGGCCGAGACGGCGAAAATCGTGAATCCCTCGAAAACCGTCATTTTGCCGGATCGCGATGCGGGATGCTCTTTGGAGCAGAGTTGCCCAGGGTCGCAGCTCGAGGCTTTTTTGAAAGCGAACGCCGCCAAGAACTACTATGTGATCGCCTACATCAACTGCAGCGGTCACGTGAAGGCGCTGAGTGATTGCATCTGCACCAGCGGCAATGCCGTGAAGATCGTGGAGGCCGCGCCGAAGGATCGCCCCATCCTTTTCGTGCCTGATCAAAATCTCGGCTCCTGGGTCATGGAGCAGACGGGCCGCAAAATGGAGCTCTGGAAGGGCTCGTGCTACGTCCACGTCGAATTCACCCGCGATAGCATTCAAGCGATTAAAGATAAGTATCCCGATGCGAAGGTGGTGGCTCACCCCGAATGCACCTACGCCGTGCGCATGCTGGCGGACGAGGTTTGCAGCACGGAAAAAATGGTGGGCTACTGCCGCGACAGCACCGCGAGCACCTTCATCATCGTGACGGAGAGCGGCATGCTGCACCGCCTGGAGCGTGAGGTGCCTGGAAAGACTTTCATCCCTGGCCCTACCGGTCACTGCGCCTGTGCGGACTGCCGTTACATGAAGCTCAACACGCTTCAAAAGCTGCATGATGCGCTTCGCGATCTCACTCCGACCGTCGAGATGCCGGAAGACCTCCGCGCCCGGGCGGAGAAGCCGATTCTCCGCATGCTGGAACTGAGCAAGAACTGATCAACGCCGCCCCTCATGGCCAGAAGACGCAATCGCCGAATGACCAAGCCGCTCGTGCCAGGCTTCTGGACGCTGCTGGCCGCGGCGCTCGTGCTGTCTGGCACGCTGGGCCTCATGTGGCTCGTGGGAAAAACCACGATCGTGCGTCACGACGCCGTCGAAAAGGCCGTGAAGTAACGGCCTGCGAGATGAGCTGGCCCGCTTTTTACAAATGCCGCGCTGCACCTTCCAAAGCATTTGCCGCAAAGGGGCAGAGGAGCAGAGTGCGCAGAGCACCGGAACCCAAGGCGGTTTGATTGTGGAACGGGGAGTAATTTCCCTCAGATTCAGGGCGGCCCTCAGATTCCTCAGAACCCAATCTGAGGGCCGCTCTGAATCTGAGGGAGCTTCTCCGGGTTTCTTGGGTGATGAATTTGTTCGAGAGAAAACAGAAGAAATCTCTGCGACCTCTGCCTCTTTGCCCCTCTGCGGCCAAGACGAATGTGACGGCGTTGATGTTTGTAGTTCCCCGCCTGCATCGCTGTGCGAAGCTCTGCTGGCAGGGGCCTTCAGACCGTGATTCGAGGCACCAGAGCGGGCTAAAGCCCGAACTACGAACACGGCCCGCGACGATCAGATCTTCAGACCGCGTTCATTCAGCGCCTGAAGCACCTGCTGAACGGCTTCATCGAGCGTGATGGCGGAATTGTCGATCAGAGTGGCACCTTCAGGCACCACGAGAGGGCTAGATTTGCGAGCTTTATCGATGCGATCACGCTCAGCGAGGTTATCCGCCTGGCCTTGGGCACGGCGGCGGGAGGCGCGAACCTCCTCCGAAGCATCGATGTAGATTTTAAAGGGGCTATCGGGAAAGACGACGCTGCCGATGTCACGTCCTTCCATGACGAGCGAACCCAGGCGGATGAGAGCACGTTGATCGGCGACGAGGCGAGTGCGCACCTCAGGCACACGAGCGACAAGGGATACGGCGGCGTTGACAGCATCGCTGTTGAGCTGATCGGCCGTTAAATCATGGCCATCTAGGCGAACATGGGTCTGCCCATCACTGACCGGGCATTCAAAGACGATGGAAGGAAGCTCGGCGACGACAGCGGCGGCATCGCCAGGATCAATGCCACGGTTCAGCACGGCCCAGGTGAAGGCACGATACATGTTTCCCGTGCCCACGAAGGTATAACCGAGCTGCTTCGCAACGAGACGTGCGATGCTGCTTTTGCCGGAAGCGGCGGGACCGTCGATGGTGATGACTGAGGGCATGCCTGGGCGATCGGGGATTAGTGCGGAGGGATGCGCGAGATCGTGGGAATCGGGCGGGCGGCGGTATCGCCATGGAGGAAGAGATCGAGGTGATGCTCAAAGCCAGGGTAGCTGGTGGAAATGCACTCGGTGCCTTCGATGGTGGTGGTGCCTTCGGCGAACATGCCAGCGATGGCGAAGGCCATGGCGATGCGGTGATCCCCAAAGCAGGGCAGGGTGGCTCCTTGCATTTTGGCACCGCCTTCGATTTCCATGCCATCGGGGCGCTCGGTGACTTTCACGCCCATGAGGCGGAGGTTGTGGGCCACGGCGGCGATGCGATCCGTTTCCTTCACGCGGAGTTCCTCGGCATCTCGGATGAGCGTGTTGCCACGGGCGAGTGCTCCAGCGACGGCGAGAATGGGTAGCTCGTCGATCACATTGGGGATCTCGGCACCGCCGATGACAGTGGCATTGAGTTCACCGCCTTTGACGACGATGTTTCCACGTGGTTCGCCATCGGATTGAATCTCCGAGTGCGTGACCTGGGCTCCCATGCGCAGGAGCACATTGAGGATGCCTGTGCGGGTGGGATTGAGGCCCACGTTTTTGATGGTGATCTGGGCACCTGGAGAGGCGGCCACGGCCACCATCCAGAAGGCGGCGCTGGAGATGTCACCCGGCACGACGATGTCGCGAGCCTGCGGCTCCTGCGGGCCATAGACGCTGACGGCGTCGTCCTCACGCAGCCATTTGATACCGAAGTGGCTAAAGAGGCGCTCGGTGTGGTTTCGGGTGGCCACTGGCTCGACGACGGTGGTTTTTCCCTGCGCAAACATGCCGGCGAGCAACACGGCGCTCTTTACCTGGGCGCTGGCGACGGGCAGCTTGTAATAAATGGGCTTCAAAGCACCGCCGTGGACCTTCAGCGGGGCGCAGATCTTTTCGCCCTGGCCTTCGACACGAGCACCCATTTGGGCGAGCGGGTCGGCGACGCGTTTCATGGGGCGCTTCGAGAGTGAGGGATCGCCGAAAAGCTCAGTGGTGAAGTTTTGACCCGCGAGGATGCCGCAAAGAAGGCGGGTGGTGGTGCCCGAATTCCCGCAATCAATGGGATGCGTGGGAGCCTGGAGCTTCGCGCCTTTGCCGGTGATGGCGAGCTTCACGAGGCCGATGCCTTCGACTTCTTCGAGTGGCTGCACCTCGGCTCCGAGAGCCTGCATGGCCTTCACCGTGCAGAGGCAGTCTTCGCTGGGAAGGAAGCCATCAATGATCGTGGTGCCTTTGGCGAGGCCGGCGAACATCGCGGAGCGATGGGAAATGCTCTTGTCGCCGGGGACGGTGATTTCGGCGGGGATGCTCTTGAGTTTACGGGATTTCAGAATGGCCATGCGAAGGAAAACCGCCGGGTTGGGGAAGGGCGGCCCGGTTCATGGCCCATGCTGGAAGGCATTTCAACCGGCTTGCAGCCTTGTTGGCGTGCTGGAGGAAGTTTGAACGCCCTCACCGAGGCTGCGTCGAACACGCCAATCACACCTGGCACTGGTTATGCTCACTGAAACTGTCAGTTCAAGCCTTCTCACCATGACGCGTTTTCCCCGCCCTGGCTGCTGGTTCCGGTTCACCCCTGCGGACTGGTATTTCATTCGTGACACGCTCGCTCCCACGGATCGCAACCGAGAGGGATTCAATGCGATCCTCGATGATCCGGCGGCGATTTCGCTCATTCTCGACAACGATCGCCTCTTTGAAGAGGTGGTGATGTCCAAACGAGGCCTTCATGTCTCACCGGAGCTGTTTTTCTTTCTCGTCATCCGTCACACGCTCCGGGAACGCGGCATCACGGCGGTTCAGGTGGCGGATTACATGGCCGTCGTGTTCGCTGATTTCGGCTGTGGAGCCTCGAAAGGCCCGGACGAGATCAACCGCAGCATCGATAGCCTTTACAGTGTGGACTACCTGGAGGCCATTCAGGAGGCGGGCGGCCATCACAAGTTCTTCCTGCATGTGCAGTGTGCAAATCAGTTCCTCGTGCTCACCTGCCTCTATCCTGATTTCATTCACCGGCGGGCGGAGCGGCGCGGGGCACCGGATGTGGACTATTACGAGCAAGTCGTCGTCAGCCATCTGGAGGCGGCTCAAAAGCATGTGCTGGCGGATGAATTCGAGCTGGAGGAGACGCTCGGCCTCGTGGCGGATAGCTTTCCAATGGCACGCCGGGCGATGAACCACACCGTGCGTGAGTATTTGAGCCTAGGGCAGTGAGCGAGGAATCCAAAGTCGAAGATTGAGCGAAAGCATGCACCCGAGGTCCGTTTGATCCACCCCATGCGTTTTCTGCTCTCTGCCTTGTTTTTGACTGCCACCGCCCTCGCCGAGCCGGACTGGGCCTCCACACTGACGCAGACCACGCCGGGCCTCCTGAAGGTTCCAGCCTGTGTGTTGGATTTCGAGCTCGGCTGGAACAATTCGATCAAAGCCGGCACCGCCCGTGTGACCGTGCAGGAGGCAGGAGAGAGCTACTGGCGGGCCACGGCGCAGGCATCGAGCACGGGCTTTGCCCGCACGCTCTGGAGCTATGATTGCACCATGTCCTCGATCATCCGCCGAGACACGCTGCATCCCATCTTCATGCAGCACAGCGAGACAGATCGCGCGGAGACCTGCCGCTATCGCGTCTCGTTTCAGCCCAAACGTGTGATTACCGAATCCACCATCCTGCCCAAAGAAGGTGCCGCCTCGACATCGACCTTCGTATGCGGCTTTTCGCCGGTGGAGGACCTGCTTTCCATCATCCTTTTTGTTCGCGGCTTGCCGCTGGCGAATGGGGAGAGCGTTACTCGTGTGGTGCAACCCTGGGACAAGCCTTACCTCACGACTTTTGAAGTGCTGGGGCGTGAGAATTTGGAGGTCGAAGGCAAGAGCAAGCCCTGCATCAAGCTCGCGGTGAAGATCCGCAAGATTGATCGGGAGTCGCTCGCCCTCTCCAGCTACAAAAAGATGAAGACCGCCACCATTTGGGTCTCCGATGATGAAGAGCGGCTACCCGTCGAGATGCGGGCGGAGATCTTTATCGGCTTCATGTCCTGCCGCCTCACCGGCAAGACCCTTCTCAGCGGCTCGTCGGCTCGTAGCGGTGTCCCAAGCGCCGCCAGCATGTTGGTGAAACCGCCGATGTAACCTCGAATGGTAGGCCGGATGTGTTTGGCGGAAAAAGCATCGCTCACCCGAGAGACTTGTTCGCCAAACTATCCGGCTGCTCTTGGGACGGTTCGCGGACCGGACAGCATGCGTGAGCGTCCTGAGCCGGATAGTTGGCCGTCGATCATCGTTGACGAGTCGGCGCGGTTTCTGCCCAACACATCCGGCTTACGCCTGGACTGGCCTCAGCGCCTCGGGGATCATCTCCAGGAAGGTGGCGTTGGCGTGCGAGTAGTTCGGATAGGCTGGGTCTTTGGCGCAGGCATCGGCATTGGGAATGTAGCGCCAGTGTTTATACATCCACATCCAGCACTCGGGATGCTCGCGGATGGCGGCTTCAAAACCATTCCACACGCGCTGCGTCAGCTCACGGGTATCGTCATCGGGTCCAGGCTGGATGGCTTCGAAGATCCGCGCCTCGTAGCGGCCTCCTGAAAGCGGGCGGCACACGCCGGTGATGATCGAAAGGCCAAGGCGCTTAGCCAGTTCCACATGCAGCGTGGGCACGCAGGTCCATAGGCCAAAGCATTGGATCGCAGCGGCAGCCTTGCCGGGGGCGATGTTTAGATCCGTGAGCAGTCCGGCATGGCCCTGGCGTTTGAGCGTCTTGATGAGTTTGATCATCGCGTTCTCCTGCGGGATGATCGTGTGGCCCGAGTGCTCGCGGAGGTTTTTAAAGAGGCGGGTGAGCGCCGGGTTTTTAAAGTCTTGTGCCACCACGGTGAAAGGAAAACCGCGAAAGCCCCACACCATGCTCACCAGTTCGAAATTGCCGAAATGAGGCGTTACCCACACGCCACCGGTGCGGCGGGCCTGCTCCTCCATTTCCGGCTGCGGGATGTGGATGTCGAAAAAGGGCTGCCAGTTGTCCTTCGTGAGCCGGGTGGACCAAAACAAGTCGAGAAACGTCCTCGCGAAGGTCTGATACGAGCCTTTCGCGATGCGGCGGAGACCCGCGTCATCGTATTGGTCTCGAAACGCATGCTTTAAATTATCCAGCGCCGTCGTCCGACCGCGTTTGTCAAAGTGGAAGGCCAGCGTGCCAATGCCACGAGCCAAGGCGAGTAGGGCAGCACGCGGCAGTCGTGGTAAAATCCACGCCACGACCTCCAACAAGGCGGTTTCCAAGAAATGGCGGAGCTTCTTCACGAGGTGTTGGCGTTTATAAAATGTGCGTTACGGTGGGCATCATGTCCCACAGCCTCCCTAGCATCCTCAAGCGACTTCTCAAGCAGCCCACGGCCCCGTTTCATGAATACCATGTCCGTGCCGAAATCGAGGCCCTGCTCACTGGCTGCCCCTTTGTGAAGATGAAGCGGGATAAGTTCGGAAACCTCCTGGTCACTTACAAGAACGGCACCTCGCGGAGCAAGCCCACCTGGGTCTTTGGAGCGCACATGGATCACCCCGCCTTTGTGCAGGGGGATGACGGCTGGCAGTTCCTCGGCAGCAGCGTGATCCCGGAGATGGATGCCGCCATCAAAGCCGGCCTTCGCAAATCTCACGGCGAGATCGCCACCTGGAATTTCCCCGTCAAAATCACCGGTACCCGCATCGAAGCCACCGCCTGTGATGACCTCATCGGCTGTGCCGTCATCGTCATGACGCTGCTCGAACTGGCCCGGCTAGAAGTGAAGACCACGGTGCATGCCGCCTTCACCCGTGCGGAGGAAGTCGGCTGGCTCGGAGCCTGGCATCTGGCCCAAAACTGGCCCTTTGGGAAAGATAGCGTCTTCGTTTCCATCGAAACCAGCCGCCCAGTGAATGGCGCGGTCATGGGCGGCGGCCCGATGGTGCGTGTGGGAGATCGTGTTTCTGTGTTCGATAGCGAGGCCGTGGCTGTTTTGACCACCACAGCGAAGGAGCAGGCCATCCGTGTGCAGCGCGTGCTGCTTGATGCCGGAGCCTGCGAAGCCACCGCTGTGCAAGCCGCGGGCATCCGCAGCGTGGGCATCTCCGTCCCGCTCGGCAATTATCACAACATCGGCATCCAGCGCCAGATCGCTCCTGAGTATGTCATGATGGACGATGTGAAAGCCCTCATCGACCTGCTCAAAGCCCTCATCGCCACCAAACACGATGGCATCGGCGAGCGCACCATCCGCGAACGCGTCGAAATGCGCATGGTCGAGCACGCGGCGCATTTCAAGGCGGGCACGAAGCTCTTTAGCTAAGCTCAGCGCCTATTCCAGGCCACCAGCTCATCATACTTGGCCCCTGTGCCGCCGAAGAGATCGAGAGCGCTGCCCACGGTTCCATCGACGCGGCCATGGCTGAGTTCGTCGATGCGTTTGAGATCGTCGAGATGGCGGATACCTCCGGCGTAGGTCATCGGAATGGGGGAATGCTCGCCGAGGAAGCTCACGAGCTTCTCGTCGATGCCCTCGCACTTTCCTTCGACATCCACGGCGTGGATCAAAAACTCCGCGCAATGTCCCGCGAGCCATTTCAGCGACTCCGGGGTCACATCGAGTGTCGTCAAGGTTTGCCAGCGGTTCATCGCCACCGTCCAGCCAGTGGCCGTGGCCTTGCAACTGAGGTCGATAACGAGCTTTTCGCGGCCAGCGGCCTTCACCATGCTTTCGAGTTTCGTTTCGCTAAACGTGCCATCGGCATCGAAAAGGTAGCTCGTGACGATCACATGGCTCGCACCCGCTTCGAGATACTCCGCTGCGTTTTCGGGCCGAATGCCGCCACCGATCTGCAAACCATTCGGGAAGCCTTTTGCCGCCGATTTTGCCGCCGCCTCGTTGCCTTTGCCCAGCAGGATCACATGACCGCCGGTCAGCCCGTCGCGCTGGTAAAGCTGCGCATACCAAGCCGCGTCGCGATCACTCACGAAGTTGGTTTTCAAGCCGGTGCCGTCATCGCGCAGCGAGGAGCCGACGATTTGCTTCACGCGGCCGTCGTGGAGGTCAATGCAGGGGCGGAAACGGGTCATGAGGCGCGGATCAATAGTTCAGCGCCTTCAGTTCCGGCAGGGTGAACTGGCCATCCTTGCGGATCATCTTGCCATCGAACCAGATTTCACCGCCGCCGTATTCGGGGCGCTGAATGTTCACGAGGTCCCAATGCACCTGGCTGCGGTTGCCATTGTCCGCCGGACCTTCGTAGGCCTGGCCGGGGGTGAAATGGAAGCTGCCGGCGATCTTTTCATCGAAGAGGATGTCACGCATGGGCTCCTTGATTTCGCGATTGAAGCCGATGGCGAATTCCCCGATGTAGCGGGCACCTTTGTCGCTATCGAAGATCTTGTTGATCGCTTCGGTGTTGTTCGCGGTGGCCTTGACGATCTTCCCTTTGCTGAACTCCAGCTTCACGCTGTCAAAGGCGATGCCTTGGTAAATGGAAGGGGCGTTGTAGCTGATGACGCCTTCGACGCTGTCCTTCACCGGCGCGGAGAAGCACTCGCCATCCGGGATGTTGTGGCTGCCGCCGCAGTAGATGGATTTCAGGCCCTTGAGGCTGAATTTGAGATCTGTGCCTGGGCCTTTGAGATGCACATCGCTGGTCTTGTCCATGAGCTTTTGCAGGGCCTTCATGGCGGGTTCGAGTGCGGCGTAGTCCAGCAGGCACACACGGAAAAAGAAGTCTTCGAAGGCCTGCGTGCTCATACCGGCCTGCTGCGCCATGCTGGCATTCGGCCAGCGCAGCACCACCCAGCGGGTCTTGCCCACACGCCAATTCTGCACCGGGCGCATCTTCTTCATGACCATCTGCATCTTGGCCGTGGGCACATCGGAGCTTTCGGTGATGTTGTGACTGCCACGCACGGCGATGTAGCACTGCGTTTGCTTCATCAAAGCGAGCGCGTTCTTGGCGATGAGGTCGTATTGATGCTCATCGGCATGAATCATCTGCTCGCGGGTGATCACGGCATCGTTCAGTCGCACCATTGGCTTGCCGCCCGCTGCCACGACCTCGCGGATCAGCGATTGGCCGACCGCTGCAGGCACATCAAAGAGGTCGATCCAGACGAAATCGCCTTTTTTGACCTTCGTTGAGTAGCGAACAAGCTGGCGGGAGAGGGCGTCGATGCGGGGGTCGTGCATAAGTGGGGCGGACAGTGCCTAGCACGCCGCCGCCGCAAAGCAGATTTTTAACTTTGGTCACGCCGCCACGAGGTCGTAGCCGCGCCACTCCTTGACCTTCACCTCGGCGAAAGTGCCGACGGTCAGCTTCTTGTTCACGAAGACGGTGGTGTCGATGTCCGGGGCGTCGATCTCGCTGCGGGCCACGCCGGGTTCCTCGACGAGTACACGGAGCGTTTTGCCCACCTGGGCGCGGTTGTATTTCTCCACACCGCGCTGGATGGCTCGCATGGCCTCGTTCCAGCGGGCTTTGCGGGTCATGTGGTGGATTTGGTCCTCCATGCTGGCGGCGCGGGTGCCCTCCTCACGGCTGTAATTGAACACGCCTGCCCGCTCGAAGCCGCTGTCCTCGATGAATTGAATCAACTCATTGAAATCCGCCTCGGTCTCGCCGGGGAATCCGACGATGAAGGTGGTGCGGATGGCGATGCCGGGGATGCCGGCGCGGATGCGCTTCACCAGATCGCGGATGTAGGCGCCATTGGTCTCGCGCTTCATGAGGTCGAGCATGTGATCGCTGATGTGCTGGAGCGGCATGTCGATGTAGCGGGCCACTTTGGGGCTTTCGGCGATGGCTTGGATCAAATCATCACTCCAATGCGCCGGGTGCGTGTAGAGCAGGCGAATCCAGAAATCGCCTTCGATCTTGTTTAGCTCACGGATGAGGGTGGAAAGGGATTCGCCCTTGGATGAATCGACGCCGCTGCGGGGCTTGGGGCGCTCGCCTTCCCATTTATCCATGCCGAAGTAGGTGGTGTCCTGGGAGATGAGATTGATCTCCTTCACGCCGCTTTTCACGAGCTGGCGGGCCTCCTGCACAATGCTCTCCTGGGTGCGGCTGCGGTGACGGCCGCGGATGCGCGGGATGATGCAGAAGGAGCAGGGGTGATTGCAGCCCTCGGCGATCTTGATGTAGGCCATGTGCTGCGGCGTGAGGCGGAAACGCGGCGTATCGTAGTCCGGGATGTATTTCGGCTGCTTGGTGACGAGGTTTTCCTGAGCGTGGTCCTTCACGCCGAGGAGCTTTTGGATGATCGGAGCCACCTGCGTGATCTGATCTAGCCCGATGAAGGCATCCACATCCGGCATCAGAGTGGGGAGTTCCTGCGAAAAGCGCTGGGATAGGCAGCCAGCGACGATGATCTTCTGCTTCGTGCGCTTTTTGGAGGTCGAGCGGCCATCCACGGCATCATGCACCGCTCCGATGGACTCCTTTTTCGCCATGTCGATGAACGAGCAGGTATTGACGATAAGGACATCCGCGAGGTCCGGCTCGGGCGTCATGACCATGCCCGCCTGCTGGAGGTGGCCGATCATGATTTCCGAGTCGATAAGGTTCTTCGCGCAACCGAGGGAAACGAGGCCGACTTTGATCATGGGGGGCGGAGGGTAGCGGCTTTGGAGTTTCAGGAAAGGGGAAACTGCTGAAAGCTGGCCTTCGGACGGTCGTTATCGCCCCTCCATGAAGCGTCTCGCCCTCTTTCTATTCGCCCTTTGCCCTTCGCTCTTTGCTGACGAGGCCTCCGATATCCTCTCCCAGTCCGGCGTCAAAGGCGGGATTGTGGTCCATGTGGGCTGCGGTGACGGCACCGTGACGCAAAAGCTCCGGGCGAATGATTCCTACCAAGTCCAGGGCCTCACGAAGGAGGCGGACAAGGTGCCTGCCATCCGCGATGCCATTTACAAAGCCGGGGTGAGCGGTGCGGTGGCGATCTCCGAGTGGAATGGCAAGCACCTACCTTACATCGAGAATTACGTGAACCTGCTCGTCGTCGAGGACGCGGCCTCCGTTGCCAAAGAGGAAATCGATCGCGTGCTGACGCCGCTGGGCGTGGCGATGGTGAAAAAGGGCAGTGCTTGGGAAAAGATCACGAAGGCGTGGCCGAAGGACATGGATGAGTGGACGCATTACGCCTACGATTCGAAGGGGAACCCGACGTCGAAGGACCTGCTCGTGGGGCCACCATCGCGGATGCAGTGGGTGGGAAATCCGCGCTGGAGCCGCCACCATGATCGCATGTCGTCGGTGAGCGCGAAGGTCAGCGCCGGTGGCCGCATCTATTACATCATCGACGAGGGCAGCCGCATCTCGATCCTGATGCCGGCGAAGTTCATGCTCATCGCCCGCGATGCTTTCAATGGCACGGTGCTTTGGAAAAAGCCCATTCCAGAGTGGAGCACGCACCTTTGGCCGCTGAAGTCCGGCCCCACGCAGCTCACCCGTCGCATCGTGGCCATCGGCGACAAAGTGTATGTCACCATGGGCATCGCGGACCCGATTTCCTGCCTCGATGGAGCCACCGGCAAGGTCATCCGCGTGTATGAGCAAACCAAGGGCGCGGAAGAGCTGATCATGCGCAACGGCACGATCTTCGCCCTCGTGAACAAGGAGCCGTGGGTGCTGAACAAAGACTTCGCCGTGAAGGCGCAGAGCGATCAGCAGCGTGTCACCACCGAGTTCAATTGGGATGGCAAACCGCGCAACTTGCTCGCCATCGACGCCGAGAGCGGCAAGACGCTCTGGCAGCAGGAGGACCGCATCGCGCCGGTCACGCTGGCGATTGATGACAAGCGCCTCGTTTATTACAATGGCGATGGCATCGCCGCCCGCGATGTGAAGACCGGCGAGGTGAAATTCACCACCGATCCCACGAAGCGCCGCCAGCTTTATGAGTTCAATTTCGCCCCGCGCATCCTCCTTCATAAGGATGTGATCATCTACGCCGGTGGTGATGGCGCGATGAAGGGCATGAACGCCGAAACGGGCAAAGACATCTGGACCGCGCCGCATGAGAAGAGCGGTTACCGCAGTCTGGAGGACGTCATCGTCGCCCAGGGTCTCGTGTGGAATTCCGGCAACATGAACGGCAATCAAAGCGGCGAGTATCGCGGCTTTGACCCGCTCACCGGCGAGAAAAAGAAGAGCTTCTTCCCCGACGTGCCAGAGGGCACCTACTGGTTCCATCACCGCTGCTACATGGGTAAAGCGACGGAGAAATACATCATCCCCAGCCGCACCGGCATTGAGTATGTCGATATGGAAAAGCAGCACTGGGACCTCAATCACTGGGTGCGTGGTGCTTGCCTCTACGGCGTGATGCCCGCGAACGGCCTGACCTATGCCGGACCCCACAACTGCGCCTGTTACCCCGAGGCAAAGCTCGATGGCATGGCCGTCATGGCCAGCGCCCCGCGTTACCCGATGCCTGCGAATACGCCCGATGATCAACGCCTCGTCAAAGGCCCCGCGTATGCCGATGCCATCGACGAAAAAGAAGCCAGCAGCGAAGACTGGCCCACCTACCGTAGCGACAACGCCCGCAGCGGCGCGGCGAAGAGCGATTTGAAAAAAGATCTCGGCATGGCCTGGGAGGTCAAACTCACGCCCCCACTCAGCACCACGACCACCGCCGCAGGCCTCACCTTTGTCAGCGAGGTCGATAAGCACACGCTGCATGCCTTTGACGCCGCCACCGGCAAACCCGCGTGGCATTTCATCGCCGGTGGCCGCATCGACTCACCGCCCACGTATTGGAAAGGCCGCGTGTTCTTTGGCGGCAAAGACGGCCAGGTCTATTGCGTCCGCGCCACCGATGGAGCGCTCATCTGGCGCTTCCAGGCCGCACCGGTCATGCTCAGCCATGGAGCCTGGGAAATGATGGAAAGCGTGTGGCCCGTGCATGGCAGCGTCCTCGTCGAAAACGGCCTCGTGAGCTGCATCGCCGGTCATTCCTGCTTCCTCGATGGCGGCCTGTGGTTCTACCGACTCGACGCGAAAACCGGCGAGATGCGAGTGAAGCAAAACTACGACGACAAAGACCCCGAAACCGGCGGCGACCTCAATGATCGCCACAAGACCCTGCAAATGCCCGTCGCCCTCAACGACATCCTCAGCAGCGACGGCAAGTGGACCTACCTCCGCACACAAAAAATCATCGAAGACGGCAAACGCGTCGAAGTAGGCCCCGTGAGCGGCGATGCCGACAAACAAGGCGGCGCTCACAAAGGCGAAGGTGATCATCTTTTCGCTCCGATGGGCTTCCTCGATGACTCGAACTTCCACCGCAGCTACTGGGTCTATGGCAAGAGCTTCGCCGGAGGTCACAGCGGCTATTATCAAGCCGGCAAATATGCCCCCGCAGGCCGCATCCTCGTTCACGACGACAAAAACGTGTACAGCTACGGACGCGAGGCCCAATACTACAAATGGACCACGACGATGGAGTACACCCTCTTCTCCACGCCGAAGACACCACCGGAAGAGGCCTTCACCACCGAAGGAGCCACCACCGAGCGCATGGGCAACAGCCTCGTACTCGGCCCCGATGGTCAGCCGCTCACCAATCAGCCTCCTGCCCTCGAAAAGACCAAAAAAGGCGCTGCCAAAGGTCCCGCCAAAGGCGACGGCAAAAAGAAGGGCAAAGGCAAAGCCGCACCCGCTGTGGCCGTCAATGCGCCCATCCCCGGCTCCGTGCTCTTCCCCGATGCCGCCGCGCTCGATCCCTCCAAAGCCGCCCTTTCCGTCGAAGCCTGGGTCCTTCCCGATACCGCCAACGGCACCGTCCTCCACCACGGCGGCCCCGCACGCGGCTATGTGCTCGACATTCGCGATAAAAAACCGCAGTGGCACATCCGCAGCGATAGCAAACTCATCACCATCGTCTCCGCCGAAGCTCTGAGCGAAGGCTGGCACCACCTCGTCGGTACCCTCGCCACCGATGGCAACATGGCGCTCTACATTGATGGCAAACTCGTCGCCTCAGGCACCGGCACCCCCGTCGATGCCAAACCCGCCCGTCCCATGTACCTCGGCAATGGCGAAGGAGCCGCCGAAGGCAGCGCTGGAGGTTTCAGCGGCCTGCTCGATCAATTCGCCCTCTACCACAAAGCCCTCACCGCCGCCGAAGTACAGCAGCGCTTTGAATCCCCCGACTCCAAACCCGCCGCCGCCGTCCTCATCTGCAACTTCGACAACGGCGACAGCCGCGACAGTTCCGCCAATGCCGCTCACGGCATCGGCGCTGGCGTCGAAACCGGCAAAGGCAAAGTCGGAGCCGCGTTGTGGTTCAAACCCGCCGCCGGAAACAAAGGCGGCAAAGGTGGCGGCAGCTTCGTGAAGCACACCTGGGACCGCTTCGTCCCCATCGTCGCCCGCAGCATGGCCTTGGCTGGAAAAACCGTCCTCGTCAGCGGCGCTCCTGATACCATCGACGAAGAATACGCCTTCGAACGCCTCGCCG
>JBILVU010000187.1:0-9456 GCA_044370285.1 Prosthecobacter sp. | reverse complement strand
CCTGGGGCATGCAGAAGTCCTTTGGCACCGGCGCAGCCACGAACAGCTACGAGGACATCGAGCACACCCGCTGCATCATGGTCATCGGCGCAAACCCCACCGAGGGCCACCCGGTCACCGGCGCACGCTTAAAGCAGCACATCATGAAGGGCACGCCGCTCATTGTGATCGACCCGCGCAAGATCGAGCTCGTGCCGTATGCCAAGCATCATCTCCAGCTCCGCCCCGGCACGAATGTCGCGCTGCTGAACATGTTCGCCCGCTGCATCCTCGATGCCGGATTGGTGAAAACCGAGTTCGTCCGCAAGCGCTGCGAAAACTGGGAAGAGTTCGAAACCGGCCTCAAAGCGCTCGATTTGGCCGAACTGGAAAAAATCACTGGCGTGCCGCTTGAAACCGTCCGCGCTGCCGCTCTCGAATACGCCAGCGCGGAAGCCGCGATGAGCTTCCACGGCCTCGGTGTCACCGAGCACGAGCAAGGTGCAAAGACCGTCATGCTCATTTCGAATCTCGCCATGATGACCGGCAACATCGGTCGTCCAGGCGTCGGCGTGAATCCGCTGCGTGGACAAAACAACGTGCAAGGTGCTGCCGACATGGGCTGCCAGCCGCATCAAGGCGCAGGCTACTTTGAGATGAACGATCTCGACGTGCAGAAGCGCTACAGCGACTTCTATGGCACACCCACGCCGACCGAGCCCGGCTGGAAGATCCCGCAGATGTTTGATGCGGCCATCGAAGGCAAATTGAAGGCGCTCTGGCTCATGGGCGAAGATGTCGTGCAGACCGATCCCGATGCCCATCACGTCCGTCACGCCATGGAAAGCCTGGAGTTCCTCGTTGTGCAGGAGATTTTCATGACCGAGACGGCCAAGTATGCGCACGTCATCCTCCCCGCGTCCTCCTTCCTCGAAAAGAGCGGCACCTTCACCAATGCCGAGCGCCGTGTGCAGCGCGTGAACGCCGCCGTGAAACCGCTCGAAGGCACCAAGCCCGACGGCCAGATCATGTGCGAAGTCTTGCAGCGCTTCGGCTTCCCGCAGGCCGATTACACGCCCGATGGCGTGCTCGCCGAGGTCGCCGCCATCGTGCCCTTCTTCAAAGGCATCACCTGGGAGAATCTCGATATCAACGGCAAGCAATGGCCCGTGCAAGAAGGCGGCGTGGACACGCAAATCCTCCACCAGACCGAGTTCAAGCGCGGCAAAGGCCACTTCCACTACTTCGACTGGAAGGAGTCCACCGAACTGAAGACCAACGGTGCCGAGTTCCCCTTCATCCTCACCACCGGCCGCATTTTGGAGCACTACAACTGCGGCACCATGACCCGCCGCACCGGGAATAGCGAGATCGTCGTGCAGGACTATCTCTCCCTCAATCCCGCCGACGCCCAGCGCAAATCCATCCGCACCGGCGACCGCGTCCGCCTCAGCAGCGCCCGTGGCGAAGTCGAACTCGAAGCCCGCGTCACCGATGAAGTGAAGCCCGGCATCCTCTACACCACCTTCCACTTCCCCGAAGCCATGGTGAACAACGTCACCGGCCAAGGCTGCGACGCCGACACGATGTGCCCCGAATACAAAGTCATCGCCGCCGATGTCGAATTCGTCAGCGCCGGGAAGCCGAAGAAGAAGCGGATGATGGAGATGTCCTAAATCTGGAGTGGCGACGACTCGTCGCCCATTCCTCGTTCACTACCGACGACTCGTCGGCCTTCCCCATGTCACGCCTACTCATCGCCACCGATCTGCATCAGCGTGCGGTGCTGTATGAGGCACTGGTGAAGTTGTGTGACGAGGTGAAGCCGGATGCGGTGATCCTCGGGGGAGACTTCCTGCATGGGACGGGGCTGCTGCCGTATGGAAAGACGCGGCAACTGACGCCGACGCAGTGTGCGGTGGCGTTGGAGCCGATTTCGGTTCCGGTACTGTTTGTGCGTGGCAATCACGAGGACGAGAACTGGTTCGAATTTCGCGAGGCGTGGCGTTCGCTGCGACAAACGGCTCCACTGCGGCTGAATGGCTCCTTCGCCGAAATCGGCAACGTCGGCGTGATCGGCTTTCCCTGCGCGATGGGGCAAGAGGAGGCCTTTTCGGAGGGCGAACCGCTCGGAGGCGAGCGTTATGGCTACTGGTTGCCGACTTTGCTCAAAGATCACGGCGACGACGCGCGGCAGCTTTGGGTGATGCATGAGCCACCGACGGGCACGCGGCTTTCTGCGGCCGGTTCGGTGGTGGAAGGGCATGCGTGGTGGAGGGATGCCATTGAGGAGCATCAGCCGCGCATGGTCGTCTGTGGTCATGATCACGGCACGAGCATTCGTAATGGCGTGTGGCAGGAGCAGATCGGCCGCACGACGGTCATCAACGTCGGCCAAAACATGGACGGGCCGCTGCATGCGACGCTCGTTTTGGAAAAGGACGGTGTGATGAGCTGCGAACGGCTGGTCCAAAGCTGAAGAACCAACCCTGACGCATTTCGCCCACTCTTTGTCGTGGAGTCAGGCAGGCGAGAGCCGTTATGATGGGCACATGAAGCCTCTGCTTTTCCTCCTCCTGCTCGCCACTGCCACCTTTGCCGATGACTCGGCCAAACTCAGCGCCCTGCTCGCCAAAGACGGCGTCGTGACGATTCCGGCGGGTGATTACCATCTTGATGGCACGCAGCCGATCCCGCTGCGCTCAAACACGACCGTCATGGCGCATGGTGCTCGCTTCATCCTGCCGGAGACGCTGCCGGATCAGGCTCGTGTGGTGCTGTTTACCGGGGAAAACATCGCGCACTTTGCCTGGCATGGCGGCGAGTTCATCGGGCATGTGTTTGATCCGGCAAAGAAGGACAACACCTGGGAGCCGAATGCGAATACGAAGGGCATCGAGATCACCACCACGGTCGCGGGCGGCACGCACGACCTGCTTTTTCGTGAGGTGAAGTCGAACGGCATGGCCGCTGCCGTGATCGGTGTGCATGGGAAGTATGGCAAGAGCAGCGAGAGCGAGGTGGAGCACTATGCGGAACGTGTCGCGCTCGAAAGCTGCACGCTTCTGCGGAGCGGGAAGTTCATGTGGGACTACGGCTACCTGTGGCAGATCGTGACTTTCCCTGAGGCCTACGAGCCTTGGGAGGTCGAGCGGGCCAAAAAGTACTTCCGCACCGATCTGATGCGCGAGGCGACCTTCAGCGGCGATCTCGTGAAGTTCGACAACACGATCAAACCCATCGCCATCAGCGCCACCGAGGAGCCGAAAGAGGCGCTGACCTTCATGGGCAGCGCTTTGCCAAAAAACATCACCCGAGGCCTACAATACTTCGTCGTCGAGTCCACGCCCACGCACATCAAAATCGCCGAAAAACCCGGCGGAGCGCCGATTCGCTTCGAGAACGATGGCCGCGGCTCTTTGGCCCACAACATCCAGGCCACCTACCTCGCCGCCTATGCCCCCACCGGCAGCGGACCCGGCAAAGGAGCCTTCGACATCGTCGGCGCACGCGATGTGCGCGTCACCGGCTGCCAGCTCAGCGCCATCGGCGACACCATGCACATCCAGCGCTGCCGAAACATCGTCTTCGCGAACAACCACATCCTCGGCAGCCGCATGGGCGCGTTCTTTTTGGCCGAGTTCTGCCAAAACGCCACCATCACCGGAAATCTCGTCGATGGCACCAACGGCAGCCGAATTGTGAGCGTCGAGAAAAGCTGCACGGATGTCACCATGACCGGCAACACCTTCCGCAACGGAGGTCGCGGTGCGTGGATCAACCAGCCCGTGAACTTCATCATGACCGGCAACGTCTTCATCAACAACACCACGAAGAACGTCCCCGACCCGCGCATCGGCCGCATCGCCTTCCAGACCGCGAAGCCCGGCCAGTTCCCCGAGCTTTACTTCACGCTTTACGAACCCGGAGCCACCTACGGCCCCATCATCGTGAAGGACAATATCTTCCAGCTCGGCGACCACTGCCCCACCGAAGCCGTCACCTTCGCCCCGAACGGCCACGACCTCGTCTTCACCGGCAACACCTTCCAAAACAAGCCCGCCACCATCATCGTCGATCCAACCTGCACCCGCAGCACCATCGAAGACAATCTGGGCGCGAAGACCGTGATCAAACACGTCGATTTCAATCATGGGCGGCGGTGAGCGCTTTATCCCTTTCGATTTGCCGCAAAGAGGCAGAGAGGCAGAGAGGCAGAGAGGCAGAGAGGCAGAGAGGCAGAGAGGCAGAGAGGCAGAGGACGCAGAGTTGTATTGCTGCAAAATAAAACGCGGCAGCGTCGTGGAGTGCGGTGACAGAGGGGGCAAGGCGCAAGCTTGCCCCATCGGCCCCGCTTTCGAAGGCAGGCTCAGTTACACAAGAATCCGAGCCCACAGCGGGAAGAAGTTGTCCGCCTTCAACTCCCCCGGTAAAACTGCCCCATTATGTCCGCCCAAGCCTTCCTCGATTTTGTAAGCCAATTTGATCTTCACTCCCTGGACGGAAAACGCACCGAGGCGGATGCGCAGCGTCAGAAGATACTCACGGCCTTTCCCCTCCAAGAATTCGCCGAACTGCCTTTGGAACGCTACGCCCTGAAGGATCAGGACCGCAGCACGCTTTGCTATTTGCTTGAGTATGGCTCTCCGGCTCTTGGCAGCATCAAAGGTGGTGGGGCTGGCAAGCTCGGCATTTTCCATCATCAAAAGTCAGGTGAAATGAAATGCACCCTTCCAGGTCTCACGGATGCGGGCGAGGCGTGGCCCGCACTGCGGGCTGATCTAATCCGAGCAGTGGATTTGGCATCAAAAGGCCGATGGGATGACTTGGATCCACTGCCCGCAGCCGGTTACACACCCGCGCTGCGCACCAAGTGGCTGCACGTTCACTTTCCAAACGAAGTCATTCCCATATACACCTTCGGGCAACTCGTTCACTTTATCGAAAAAATCGGGAGCAGCTTTAAAGCCCAAACAGGCCGATATTCGGGCGCTGCAAACCGCCACTTGGTCGGCATACTCCGTGCCATTCCAGCTTTGGATTCACTGAGCCTCTGGGACATTGCCCAGCTCCTTTTCAGGTGGGATCGGGTGCTCAAAGTGGCACCCGGCCAAAACGCCTCGCAGTGGGACGTCTGCCTCGAAAAGAACATCATCGCCATTGGCTGGGGTAAGCTCGGCGACGTACGAAAAGCAGGGTCTTTGGACGAAGTCAGATCGCTCATGCAGACATCGCCAGACTACACCTACAACAAAGCCAAAGCGTCTGAGAAAGCCGGTGAAGTTTGGACTTTCTGCAATGCAAGGCCGGGTGACCTGATCGTCGCAAACAAAGGAACCAGCCAAGTGCTCGGTATCGGCACCGTGGTCGAGCCAGGATATGAATATCTCTCCACTGCCTACTTCGAGGACTTCAACCACATACTGCATGTGCGGTGGGATACAGATCAGGCATGTATTATACCAGAGCAACCACGCTGGGCATTGGTCACTGTCGCAGAGCTCAATGCCAAACAAAAGGAACTCATCTTTGAAAACGAGAACCCCGAAACCGAACCGGCAAAGCCAGTCGAACGCCCAGTCGTTGAAAATCGATCTCTTATGCCCCTCAACCAAATCCTCTACGGCCCACCTGGCACCGGCAAAACTTACAAAGTCATCCGCCGCGCTGCCAAGATCATCCAAGGAAAAGATTTCTCCGATGATCGTGTGGCAAAGTTCGCTTATGACCAAGCCAGCACCGAGGGGCGCATCCGCCTAGCAACATTTCACCAATCATTCAGCTACGAGGACTTCATCGAAGGCATCCGCCCAGTGATGACCGAAGACGGCGCGGCGCGATTTGAGGTGAGGGATGGCGTCTTCAAAGAACTGGCTGTCGAATCCCTCTTTGCGTGCATCGAAAGAAGCGAGTTAGAGGCGCTGCAGGGCGGTTTTGAGGAGCGGTGGATCGCGCTGATGAGCCAGATTGGTGAGTCTGGCGAATTCAGCATTCCAGGACTTGCGGATGTTCAGTGGGTTCTATCGCAAACATCCAAGGGGAATATCGAAGCCGCCAACGGCATCACCAAGAAGGTGTTTTTGTGCGGCAAGAGCACGCTAGCAAAGATTTGGGCGACCTTGCATCCCAAGAGGAAGATTACCTCCAGTGAGTCCGAGGCTGCTCTCGGCAAAAGCGGTCACCACCATGTCATCGCCGCCGTGTACAACTACATGCAGGGCATAACGGCCAAGCCGCCAGTCGTCTCAAATGTGGATCCTTTCGAGGCTGTGGCATCTTACCTCCAACTAGGCACCCGCTCCGGCTGGCAGCTTCGCGCTGACAAAAACTATCCGCCCTACGTCCTGATCATCGACGAGATCAATCGAGGGAACATCAGCCGCATCTTTGGGGAGCTGATCACACTCATCGAGGAGGACAAGCGCGAGGGAGCGGAGAATGCTTTGCGAGTGACTTTGCCCTCCTCGCGTGAGCTTTTCGCGGTGCCGCCGAATCTTTACATCCTCGGCACGATGAACACGGCGGACAAATCGTTGGCCCTGCTGGATGTGGCGCTGCGGCGGCGATTTGAGTTTGAGGAGCTGGCTCCGAACTTCAGCGTTTGCGATGGGCTGACCGACGAGATGAAAGTCGTGCTCAACCGGCTCAACGATCGGATCGAGCTGCGGAAGGACCGAGACCACCGAATCGGCCATGCGTTCTTCATGGGCGTGAAGGACGCGGAAGGCTTCAACCGCGTGTTTCGCCGGAAAGTGGTGCCGCTGCTCCAGGAGTATTTCTTCAACGACATTGACGGCGCGCGCTTCGTCCTGGGCGAGGAGAACCAAAGCGGCGAAAAAGGCTTTCTGCGGCCCTTGAAGGCCAAAGTGGAGTCCAAATACCAGCGAAACCGCTGGCGCTGGTTCACCGATGAAGAACCGGAAATGGACTGCTGGACCGTTTTGAACGCCAACCTCGCCAATTCGTGATTCCCGCGCCTATCCGCCTCTGCGAGCATCAACGTGTGAATGTGAGCTGGAGCCACGACACACGCCAAGCAGTGCTGGATGCTGCTACGGCCTGGCAGGAGGCGCATGGGCTACCTCAGCCGCCTTTAAGCTTCGAAGGATTGGACGGGACCATTTTGAAAGCGCAGCAGCATGTGGGCGTGATCGAGGCGGGTGGTGTTTGCGTGGAGATTTATCCCAAACTCGACGCCGGACTCGTGAATGATACCCGCGTTACGGATCAAAGCGCCGCCACAGTGATGAAAAACCTGCTCTGGCTGCTCGAAGAGTCAGGCCACGAAGGTCTCATCGACGCTGGCGAGACCGAGGTGGAGGAATCTCCGGATTCCATCTGCGATCTCCTGGGGTGGCTCTTTGCGCGGCGTCTGCGTCATCAACTCGGGATGGGGCTAGCCCAGGAATACATCGGCATGCGAGATGATCTGCCGCTGGTGCGTGGCCGCATTGACTTCGCGCGTCAGTCCACGGTTCATTTTGGCCGCCCGGATGTGATCGCGTGCTCGTGGGATGAATTCACGCCGGACACACCGCTTGCCCGTCTGCTGCGCTGCGCCGCCGAAGTGCTTCTTGAGCGCGTGCGCCTGCCCGGTGCCGCCGCAGATCTGCGTGATGCGCTCGCCATGTTTGATGAAGTCGAATCCGTGCAGCCCGTCCAGGCAGTCGCAGCAGCCCCAGGCATTCGCTGGTCTCGGCTGAACGCCAGATGGAGACCGTGCCATGATCTCGCGCTGGCCGTTTTGACCGGTCAGGGCCGTGAAATGCACGCCGGAAGCAGCGGCAGCTTTGTTTTCCTCATCGACATGAACCGCCTCTTTGAGGACTACTGCCTGCGCTGGCTCGAAAAGACCTACAAGCAGCGCATCGAACCGCAAAAACGTCTCGGCACGCTGCTTGTGGCACCGGACAAACGTATCGCGCAGGACGCGGACTTCTTCTGGCTGGATGAAAACGACATCTGGGTCGGCGATGCGAAGTACAAGCTCCCCGATGCCCAAAACTGGCCGCGCATCGAAGATCTGCGCCAGCTCATCTGCTACGGCCAACTCGCACAACGAATCCACACGGGCAGACCCAGTCGGCTCATGATCCTGCACCCCACGACGGGTGCGGAGAAATGCGAGACTCTGCAAACCTTCGATGCGCAGGAAGTGCATCTTCAAAGCATTCGAGTCACCCGTCAGCATGTCTGATCGTTCCGCCTGAGATTCTTCTCCAACACATCCCCCACCATGGGCCTCCGCCTCATCTCCCTCCTCACGCTCGCTTTTCTCACCACGGCTCGTGCAGAGCAGTTCGTGCTCTTTGATGTGACTTTCACCTTCACGCAGGAAGACGCGCTGAACTCGAAGCCGAGCCAGTCGCACTACTATCTCAAAGACGACCGCCTCAATCCGCAGCGTCCGAAGGATTGGACGGCACCGGTCGATTACCGCAACGGCACGGTGCATCTGCGACTCGAAGTGCTCGAAAAACCAGTGGGCGATCAGCCGACGTCGTGGAGCGTGTGCTACATCCCATACAAAGGGCAGAACCACGGCTATGGCTGCATCGGCACGGGAGCGTATTCGAAGATGGGCATGATCGAAAAGGATCTCGACATGACGAAGTTCTGGCAGAACAACGACATCATCTGGAGCCAGGGCATCAAGGAGATGCATCTCGTCCTCAAAGACGACAAAAACCTCCACGCTCACAAGCGCCCCGATCCCGAGAAGTTCTTCCCGACGAAGGTGCGCATGACGCTGATCCAGGTGTCGAAGGACGCGACGTATGATCCGAAGCAAGTGCCCGGATTGCCCGCCGCGAACTGAGCGAAAAAATCCGCGCTCCAGGCATGACGAACGGCGCTTTCCATGCACTGTTCGTGCGAACTCATGGAACTGACACGCAAACTCGAAATCCTCGCCGACGCGGCAAAGTATGACGCGTCCTGCGCCAGCTCGGGTGCGGCGAGGAAGGACTCGCGGGACGGAAAAGGCATCGGCTCCACCGGCGGCATGGGCATTTGCCACAGCTACACGCCGGATGGGCGATGCGTGTCGCTGCTGAAGGTGCTGCTCACGAACGCCTGCCTCTACGATTGCCACTACTGCATCAATCGCCGCTCCAGCAATGTGCAGCGGGCACGCTTCACCCCCGAGGAGGTCGTGCAGCTCACGCTCGACTTTTACAAGCGCAACTACATCGAGGGCCTCTTCCTCAGCAGCGGAATCGTGCGCAGCGCGGATTACACGATGGAGCAGGTCATCGAGGTCGCACGGCAACTCCGCGAGGTGCATCACTTCCGCGGCTACATCCATCTCAAAACCATCCCCGAGGCCTCGCAGGCGCTCATCGACAAGGCCGGACGCTACGCCGACCGCATCAGCATCAACATCGAGCTGCCCTCGCAGCAGAGCCTCGACCGACTCGCGCCGGAAAAGAACCTCACGAACACCAAGCAGGCCATGCACGGCATCCGCCAGCGCAT
>JBILVU010000289.1:0-2599 GCA_044370285.1 Prosthecobacter sp. | reverse complement strand
AGAACCGCCGGGGAGTTTCCTCCCCGGCGGTCTGGTTTGAACGTGTTTTCAGCTAACTAAGGCTGGATGCGTTCCGGGCTTCAAGCCCGTGCCGACTACGAGCCGTTGTATTTGACCTGGCCGTTGGCGTTGTCCCAGCTGAGGTAGCTGGAGGTCTTGGCCTCTTCATCGTCGTCGATTGGGCCGGAGGTGAAGGTCTTGCCCTTGAAGGCACCGTCGGTGGGGCTGATGCCAGCTTCTGCGGCGTCGATGACGGCGGCAGCAGTGGTGGAACCGCTGAAGGTGTGGGAAGCGCCAGCAGCGATGGCGGCGTTGAGGACGGAAGCGACGGTCTGAGCGTTGCGCTTGGCAGCGGCTTCACGAGCGCTGTCGTTGAGGTTACCGATGTTTGGGATCGCGATGGCGGCGATGATGCCGATGATGGCGATGACGACGAGCATTTCCACGAGGGAGAAGCCGGCCTTGAGGGAGGTATTGATTTTCGTGAGTTTCATGGTGCGAGTGTGTTTAGTGTTTTGGCTATTGGATTTCTTCGGTCGGAGCGATGCAGGCATCGTTCATTCTCGAATTATTGAAATTGTAATAGATATGTGAGTTATGGCAAGAAGAAATTATAAATATTGTAAAAACCATGTCATTTTTCTTCTGAAACGCTCAGCGGTCAGTCGCAGTCAGCCTAGTAGAAGCCTCCTCATCCGAAGGAAGTTCATACAGCATGAGACCCGGCCCTGCCCACACAGGCCGGCATTGTTCCCGCACGCGACGTGGCAGTTTATCCTCCCAGGTCTCGACGATGTGACGGATGCCCAGCTTCTTCGCGAGGCGGAGTGCCCATGCAGAAGTGCCTTCATCTTTGCCAGGGGGGAGCCACTCGAAGGGGATCTTATAAGCGGCCTCGGAGAAGTGGGAAGACTGCCGCTCGTCGAGGGGATTGAGGCGCAGGATGCGGGATTCGAGCAGCCCACCGAGCAGGCCGTGCTTGGAGATCCACCAGTTGCGGTCTGCTTTGGAAAAGTAACCCACAGGCCGCCCCTGCGTCAGCTCCCGCACCTCAGCGAGACTTTGTAAATTCCAAGGTTCTTGCCGCCGCGAGACCGCCGGCATGATCAGAGTATGCGCTCCCATCATGGTGACGGCGGTGAATAGCCCCAAAGCCACTAGGCGGCGCGGGCCTTCTAAGCTGCGCAGCATGGCCACGAGACCGCACGCACACACAGGCATGATGAGTACCGCATGCGCCATCACCACCACATGAAAGCGATCCGCACTGCGCATGCCCTGAAGAGCTATCGAGGTGCCCATAATGCCAGCGAAGCATAGCCAGCCGAGTAGTGCTTGTTCCGAGCTGCCCTCACGCCGTCCCCGTGCGATCAGAAAAAAGGCTCCCGCGAGCAGGAGCATCGACATCATTAGAGTGACGACCGCATCAAGTACGCCGTGCTGAAAGGACTTCCACAACTCCGCAAAGCCGATGAATCCCACGATGGACTCGGATTTCGGCGCAGGAAGGCTGGAGCCAAACACAAAATGCACGGATGCCCAGCCTGCGAGGATCACCAAGACCGCCACCGCCCCCGTGCGCAGCATTTCGCGGTCCCGCCGCAGGAGTCCCAGCCCGGCGAGAGTGCCCGCTGTGGCTCCGCAGGCTGCCACGGTGTGCGGGGCACTGCATGCAGCGAGGTAGAGCATGCCCAATGCCGCACGTCCATGCCCGGTTTGCCACAGGGCCAGCGATGAAAGCACGAGCACACCCTCGAATTTATACGGGAAGATCAGGGCCAGCGGGACCCGGGCATGATGAAAAATGTCATACGGCAACCACAGGGCCAGCAGCTCGATGATTTGAGGTAGGCGTAGCAGATGCACGCAGGTAATCGCCGCCGCACCCGCCAGGGCGGATTGGAGGATCGTGAGCCGCGCCAAACTGCGAGCGAGTGCTCCGGCAGCCAGAATCAGCATCACATTGAGCAGCATGTTCACCACCACCAGCAGCACGGCTGCGGCTGGCAGGCCGGAAGCGGCCCGGATACCCACGGCTAGCATCAGTGCTCCCCAGTGATACCAGGCATCCCGCACGCCGCATGCCGCCTCGGACTCCTTGCCCATGAAAATGGCCCATCCATTGGCCGCCTGAGATTCTGGCAGCGCCACCACGCTGTCCACGAAGTAGCCGAGGTCTGCGTGGATTTGCAGCACCTGCCCATCCGCAGTGGCGTATTGGTAAGGTATCTGGAATACCGGCAGCAGCATCCCGCACACGACGAGAAGCCCCCCTGCCTCTTTCCACTTCCAGGTGGTATCCGAAGAGCTAGCGGCATCGGAAGCGAGAGGGGGGGGCGGTTTTCTCCAAAGCCACACAGCGGTTACGGCCTGCCCGATAGCGATCCAGGTCATGTAATTGAGGTGTCGCAGGCAAAACAGGGCCGAAAAGCCTGCCGCGAAGACCATGCCGCTGGCCAGCCGCACGGCGAGGAGGAGCAGCTTCTGGCCATGAAGGCTACGGGCAGGCACCAAAAGCCAGCCAATGCCGAGCAGGCAGGCTAGCGTAGTAAGCATGGCCGTCGTCAAAACGAACCAAGCCCAGGGGGTGCAGGGAGAA
>JBILVU010000186.1:0-9512 GCA_044370285.1 Prosthecobacter sp. | reverse complement strand
CCCGTGGCCAGATTCACCGTCACGGTGGCTCCGGAGGGCGGCGGGGCGGAAAGGCGCACGTTCACCGTGTCCGTCATGCCACCTTCTTGTACCCAGGTGGAAAAGCCGGTCTGCTCAACCACCAGGCCTTCATTCGGCATTTCGTCATCGGTGATCGTGATGTTCATCGGCGGCACCTGGATGGCGTCGTAGCCGGTTCCAGCCCCTGACACGCTGAAACGCAGCGTGCTGTTGTCCAGACTGGCAAAGCGCGGCGTGTCCGCCGCCGCCACGGTGATGGTCCGTGCGGTGTTCCAATTGCTCGAATCAAAGGTCAGCGAGTTCACAAAGGTCTTCCCGCCATCCAGGGAGAACTGCGCCGCAGGCGTGGCCCAACCATTGCTCAAGGTGAAATCAGACACGTTTGCGTCCGAACCCGGCTGGGTGGTCATGCCGGTGAGGTTCGACCAGGTGAAGTTGTAGAACATGTTCACCTTTGCCACCACAGAGGCTTCCGTATTGATCTGGAGTTCCGGCGCGAATAGACCCGCCTGGGCCATCGGCCCGGGGACAACGAAATCAGGCAGGAACCAGTTAAACACGCTCGGCGCACGCTGGGGCGATTGGCCGATGTTTCCTGTCAGATCACCAAAACGGTAGCGGAAAGGCCCTTGCGTCCAGCCATTGGGCAGCGCAGGCGGATTGAGGTTTTGGCTGGAGAACTTGTCGAACTCACCCTGCGGGTAGGTCGTGGACATCGGCGTCTCACCACTGCCAAAGGGCGGCGCATTGTCCTTTAGAGAGGTCACCGGAGCACCGGAGAAGGCACGGAAGGCACGCAGCATCTGCGCAAAGGCCACCAACGGCTCCTTCACCTTGCCGTGGGAGATCGAGCTGTCCGCCAATTGCAGTGAGCGGGCCTCGTAATCGAGCAAAATGGCCTTCATCACCGTGCCGAGATGGCCGTTCGAGGAGCGGTAGGCCTGCTGCACACGATAAATGTAGCCGCTGGATGGATTGGAGGTCACCAGACGCTGGATGAGCCAGCGGGAGATGTTGATCGGCGTGTTTGTATGGCCGGGATTCGTCTGAAAGCTCACATCAGGGCCGGGGCCGGCCGGCGGGGCCGGATACGTCGCGGAGGCTGCCACACCTGCGAGGGCGTTGTGAGCCTCGGTGAGGTCCAGTTTCGAAAGCGTGTGGCACAGGATGTCATTCGCGCCACGGCCCAGAGCAGGCAGCGTGCGCTGGTCGATGAAGTATTCCCCGTGCTTCCCAGCCAGCAGACGCTTGGAAACAGGTTGCCCGGAAACCGGGTTATTCATCCCAGTGCTCGTCGCAGGGTCCTCATAGAGGTTAAAATCATGGTAGACGATGGTTCCGGCCACCGTGGCGCTTCCGGGCACATTGTCACTGATACGGCCGATCACCTGCATCGGGTAAATCCACGGCGCAGGCCAGAACAAATGGCCGTCACGACGACCGAACCACACATTGTTGCCGTTTTGGAAGTTCGAAGGCTGATCATAGTTGAAGATGATCTGGTCGCTCATATCCGTGGACGAGTAATTGTTGTAGGCCAGCGACGTCCCGCTCCAACTCGAATAGTAGCCATTCGCGTGGCGAGCACCGTGGGAGAAGCCCGTCATCACACGGGCCAGCTCCGTGATGTCGTTGTTGTCATACGTCGGCACCGGTAGGCCGGCACCGTCCAGCATCAGCGAGCCGTCTGGATGACGCAGCACCAAGCCGATCGAGAAAAGCTGCATGATCTCACGCGCATAGTTTTCATCCGGGCTCACCCACAGTTCTGTCGGCGGAGTGGCCGCGTTGTAGCGGGCACGGTTTGCCATGTGGGAGAGGTAAATGCCCATCATCGGGCTGTAGGTCACCTGCTCTAGCAGCGGGCGATACTTACCAAAGGCACCTGAAGCCAGCATGTCCCAGTAATTGGCACAGCCATAATGGCGGTCGAGAACGGTCTGGTCTGCTTCGGAGATGATCAGGATCTCACTCAGGGCCAGCGCCATGCGCTGGCGGAGCTGGTCACGGCATTGCAGCACCATCGTCCACCACTCGCGGCGGCGGTTCGGGCCAGACTGCGGGTAGTTGTTGCTGAAATTGTTGTTGTTCGCCGTGCTCGTGGAAGGCACAAACGGGATCCCCTGCGCATCGTAGCTCAGCTGGTAGGTCGCGTTGTTGATCTGAGCGTCAAAGTTGTAAGTGGACGGTTTGTTTCCGCGCAGGGCGAACTCCTCATTGTCCGCCGCCATCACAAGCGTCTTGAAATTCAGGCTCGGCGTCAGCGACGGGTTCATCTGATCGTCCATCCAGTCGCTCAGGCCTTGCAAATAGGCATCCGTCACCTGCTCTGCGGTCGGCGAGCCGCCCAGCGCATTGACACGCGTGTCCACCTTGGCCCGGATCTCATTGTAGAGAGCCGTCGTGCCCCCGAACGTCGCCTGGCCCATGAAACGCCAGATATCCCGCTCGATCTGGTCGGAATTGTTCGTGGCCCAGGCCGCCGAGCCTGTTGCCGGCTCATCCTGCGGCGGATTGAAGTTCACCGAGCCTGAAGCCTTCTGGAAAGGCCCCGCGATCTCGCCTCCCGAGTAATTCGCCGTCGTGATCGCGCACCAGATGCCACCCGTGGCCAGATTCGTCAGGAACAACTGGTCGTTCTCCATGAAGCCCGGCTTGTACACGATGTTGTAGTTAAAGCCGGAAACCTGCCCGGTAGGCAGCGCAGGGGCCAGATCGCTGTTTGGGCCAAAACGGATGTAGGCCGTGTTCTGCTCCGAACTCAAATTGTTGAACACCACGGAGACCGCGGCACCTGTGTTGTCCCCGTTCACCAGCGCCGTCGCATAACCGCTCGCCGTCGTAGCTTTGCCCGCTTCATGACCGAGGAAGGCCACATAGAGCTGCTGGTTCGCCGGATTCGTCGGATCAGCGTCGCAAATGCACACCGTGGCCTCTGGGCCAGGCTTACCGGGTGCGCCGAAACTCACCTTGCCGTATTCCGGCACCTCATCCGTGGCATCCTGCACTGGCATTACATTCACCGTCGTCGAGGTAGCATTCGCGGGGATCACCACCGTTGTAGGCAGCGCCACCGAATCCGCACCGGCTCCTTCGATCGTCAGATTGCTCTTCGTCGGCAGCGGAGCGCCGGGCAGCAGGCTGACAGGCACCGTCAGTGCGTAGGCGGCTGCACTTGGCCTGCTCAGCGTCACCACAGCGGCGGAGGTCACCGGAGTCGTCACGCTCTTGTCCACACGCTCAAAGCCGTTCGGAGTCGTCGCCGTCGCCGTCAGGCTCAGCAGCGCATTAAAGGCGTCCATGTCTGTCGCCTGCCCACCAGCGGCATTGGAAGGGGAAGTTGCCAGAGTGGTGCTCGTGCCGAGCTGCGTTTCGTTCCAGTCGCTCAAACCATCGCTATCCGTGTCCACATCCGATACCTCCAGCTTATAGAAGCGCATTGTGCCGACTGCTTTGGTCACACGAACGTAGTGTGGAGAGCCCACCGGACTATCTGCGGCGGGGATGTATTGAGTTACTCCGCCGACTTGGGTCACCCCGTTGATGTTGGTGAGGTTTTCCACGGTGCTAAAGGAGCCTGTCGGCAGTCCGTTGCTCAGCACGCGGTATTTTTTTCCACCCTCGGACTCGAAGTGGAAGGTCACGCTGCTTCCGCTGACGATCGTGTTGCCCACTTTGAGGCAATCGCCCGCCTTGAATGGATCCGTGCCCGCGATGGATTCGATCAAGTTGCTGCAGCCGTCATTGTCCGCATCTGCCGACCCGACGAGCCCCCAAGCATTGTATTTGGACTGCCAGATGTCATCCAAGCCATCGGGGGCACCCTGGCCGAAACCGGTCGAGGAGGTGTCGAGCGCACTGGCCAGCGGCACAAAGGCCAGCAAGAAAAGGGCGGTATGAGCGAGAGCGGAACGCGAGGAGACGGTTGTCTTCATGGTTGTGGAGCGTGGAGGCCGCTCCACTGGCTTGGAAGAGGTTGTGAGCTTCGTAGCGCGGCCTGACTGAGTTGGGATTTAACTCAAGATACCGAAAAAGGTCGCTATGCGTCAATGACAATCTAGCCGCGCCGCCTGCCTGACGGGCCCAGTTTAGTCGCCATTGCCTTCGCTTGGCTTCGGAAGGAATGCAGAGAGCCTTCCATGCCATCCGAGGCCCCGTAGCGCCCCTCCGCATAGAGCATGGCCATCGCCATGAGCGGGCCGTTTTCTGGCGAAATACGGCTCACATAGCCCAGCGGCCCTTCGGCGGGGCGGCAGGGCGGGTGACCTGCACGGGCGAGTTTTTGGCAGAACTGCGTCCAGGCATGCCGCCATGGATCACGCTCCCTGCCGCGACGCTTCAAAAGGAGAGTGATCACCACGAGCCCCAGCCCGAGAACGCCCAGGCTGAGGAGCAAAAGATGCCACCAGGTGCCCGATTCCAAGCCCAAGCTGGCAAGCCAGGAGCGTTGAAACTCCTGGTTGTATTCCACCACCGCATCCTGCCAGGCGTAATTCACCCGGTCCCAAAAAAGCCGCGTCTCAAACACCATCAGCCCCCACCAGCCCAGCCGCTCGCGATCCAGCGCCGCGCCGCTGCTGGAAAGATACTGCCGCATGTCCGTGCCCACGCGTCCTGGTGCCAGCGCCGCCGTGGGGTCCACGCGAGTCCAGCCCGTGCCATTGAGCCAAACCTCTACCCAGGCATGCGCATCACTCTGGCGGACGATCATTTGCCCGGTGCGATCACTGTACTCACCGCCAAGGAAACCGATCACAACCCGCGAGGGCACACCCGCGAGGCGCATCAGCGTGGCAAAACTGGCCGCGAAATGCTCGCAGAAGCCGTTTTTGCCTCGGAACAGGAAATCCTTCAGTCCCGCAGGCCCGGAGCCATACTCGTCCGGCGTCAGCGTGTATTGAAAACCATTCGTTTGCAGGTGCCGGATGCCGAGTTGCACGATTTGCAGGTCATTCTCCGCCGCAGCTTCCCAGCTCGCGGCCAGATTAAACACCTCCGCAGGCAGATTCTCCGGGTGATCCAGATAGATGCTGCGGTGGTGAGCTGGCAGCGGCTCTGCGGGCCGTTGCTGGAGCCTCGAAAACATCGTCACCTTCGCTACACCTCGGATCGGGAAGGGGGAAATGAGCGTGTCATCAAACTCCGGCGTCAGCGCCGCTCCGCCGCTGAGCACCAGAAGCGGCACATCCAGCGCAGGCAGCCATCGCTGGCCATGCGGCTCGATTTGAAGCTCCTGCCGCACCGCCTCGCCCGCCGCTGGTCTTACGGGGTTCTGCTTCAGGCCAAATCGCTCCCCGCGCCGCCAGCTCAGGCCATCACATTCCGCCAAAGTCAGGCAGCGCCAGTAGCGCAGGTCATTCGGCGGCACACCACCCTCGGGAAACTCCGCCCGGAAGGCTCGCTCCATCCGCAAAGCCACCTTCGTGATGCTACCGGGGTCCAGCTCCGAGGCGATTCCGCTCTCCATGAAGCGACCACCAAAGGTCGCCTGCAAATTCAGCAGCCCGCGTGGCATTACCAAGAAGAGAACCACCACCAGCGGCAGCGCCTGGGCAAACATCAGAGCCGTGGTTTTGGCCGGACGCCACATTCCCGGCACGCTCAGGCGGAAACGCGTCATGCATCCTGCGATCAGCAAAAATACCCCCAGGCACCACAGCATGCGGGGCAGGGAATTATCCATCACAATGCCGCACAGGCACAGAAACCAGCCAATCAGCGCCAGCACCTGGAATTCACGCGGAGCACGGCTTTCCAGCAGTTTCACCCCCGCCAGGGCCGCCAGAAGGGCGATCCCCGCCTCCATGCTCGCCTGCCCACTGTAACCGATCCATGTCGCCCCCACTCCGGCCGCCAGCATCAGCAGCCGCACCATCAGCGGCGGAGCCTCACGCCTCAGCACCAGCCGCCACGCAAAACACAGCAGAGCCAGCACCACACATGGGATCGTGATCACGTCGATCAACGGCAAAAAACTCGCCACCAGCACTAGCCCCAGAGCGATCAGCGGCCCCTGCGGCAGGTGAGAGGAACTCTCAAAGCTCGAACGCACCTTTCCGCTGCCTTGCCGCAGCGCCGCCCGACCCTTGCCCGCCGCCTCCGCGTCCAGCGATGAGGTCAAATCCGCCAACGCATCCAAGCACTGCCGGTGATGAACCTCTCCGCGACCTGCCGGGATCGTCTTCGAGGGCAAACGCAGCTCATACAGCCTCTCCTCCCGCTCGCAGATTTCCATCCAGCGGGCCAGTTGACCCGCTTTCGCCTCGCTCGGTAGCTCCAGCGCCGCCCAGTCCAGCACGACTGCTTCACTCGCCTCATTCGCCCAGGTCTTCACCACCAGAGGCCTGCCCCGCGCCACCGCCCGCCAGTCGATATGCCGCGGAGAATCCCCCGGCTGAAACTCCCGCGTCCCCGCGAAATCATCTCCACCGCGTCCCGCGCCCACCGTGCCACTGCGGGAGGCCGCCTGCTGCCGCGTCTCCGCCCCCAGCGGCTGCGCAGCGGGTAAGGGCAGGCTGCCCGTCGCCCTCGCATGCACCCGCCGTGGAGCACTCGTCTCCACCACCATCTCCACATTGTAGAGGCCCAGTGGATACACACTCCGCGCCAAAAAACGCAGCGTGCCGAGCGATGGTGCCTGCAACTCCACCACGCGGGATTGCCCCGCCTCCAGTCGATCCACAAACACGCTGCTCCCGCCATCCACCACCTGGATTTCCACTCCGCAGGCTTCCTTCGGCCCCTCATTGCGCACCTCCAGCCTCAGCCGTGAACTCCCGCCCTCCTTCGCCGTGCCCACCGATCTCACTCGCAGCCGCAGCCCACGCAGATTCGCCCTCGCATGCAGCATCGAGACCAGCGTCAAAAGCCCCGCCAGCAAGGCCAGCAGATACGCCGCCCCATTCGATTGCGCCTCCGCCGCATACCACATCGCCGCCAGCATCGCGATCATCGCGAGCGTATGCCAGTTGGCGCGGAGATGGAGCTTCGGCAGCATGAAAAAACGTGGGCAGGGAAGGGTGGTTGCTCGTACCCTACGCCAAGCTTTTCAAAACAGGGAAGTCAAAAACTAGCCCGTGAGTCAGATCACGCCAGCAGCGCCTTCACCACCTTCGCCGGGTTCACGCCGATGAGCTTGCCATCAAGTCCCTGGGTCTTGAAGCTGAAGCGGTCGGCGTGGAAGCCGAGCTGGTGGAGCACGGTGGCGTGGAAGTCGCTGATGTGGAGCGGGTCTTTGACGATGTTGTAGCTGAAGTCATCCGTCTCGCCGTAGATCTGGCCGCCGCGAGTGCCGCCGCCTGCCATCCACATGCTGAAGCAGCGTGGGTGATGATCGCGACCATAGTTTTCCTTCGTGAGGCCGCCTTGGCTGTAGATGGTGCGGCCGAATTCGCCGCCCCAGATGATGAGGGTGTCGTCAAACATGCCGCGCTGTTTGAGATCCTGAATGAGGGCGTGGCATGGTTGATCAACATCTTTGCACTGGCTGGGCATGCGTCCGCCGACGTTGGAGTGATGGTCCCAGTTGTTGTGGTAGATCTGGATGAAGCGCACGCCGCGCTCGGCGAGTCGGCGGGCCATGAGCACGCTGTTGGCAAAGCTGCCGGGCTTTTTCGCTTCCTCGCCGTAGAGTTTGTAGATGTGATCGGGCTCCTTGGTGATGTCGGTGAGTTCCGGCACGCTGGCCTGCATGCGGAAGGCCATCTCGTATTGCTGAATGCGGGTGTGCGTCTCGGGATCGCCGACTTCCTGGTAGTTGATCTCGTTGAGCGCGTTCAGTCCTTCGATGGTGCGTTTGCGTACGCTGTCGGGCACGCCAGGTGGGTTGTTGATGAAGAGAATGGGGTCGCCTTTGCTTCGGAAGCTGACGCCTGCGTGTTCGCCTGGCAAATAACCGCTGGACCAAAGGCGCGAGGAGATGGCCTGTTCCTGCTCGCGATTGCTCGGCGTGGCGATGAGCACAACAAAGGTCGGCAGGTTCGAGTTCATTGAGCCGAGGCCGTAAGAGGCCCAAGAACCGAGACACGGGCGACCGCCGATCTGATTGCCCGTCTGCATGGCGCAGATGGCCGGCTCGTGATTGATCGCCTCGGTGTGCAACGAACGCATCCAGCAGATGTCATCGGCATTCTTGGCGAGGTTTGGCAGCAACTGCGTGTTCATCATCATGCCACACTGACCCGCAGCACTGAAAGCAAACTTCGACGGCGCGATGGGGAAACGCGCCTGCCCGCTGGTCATCGTGGTGAGTCGTTGGCCATTGCGGATGCTCTCCGGCAGGTCTTTGTCATAAAAGGCCTGCATCACAGGCTTGTAATCAAACAAGTCCATCTGCGCCGGGCCACCGACCATGTGCAGGTAGATCACCCGCTTGGCCTTTGGTGGGAACTGCGGCCCTTGAGCATGCGCATTCGATGCATTGGCCAAAGATTCGCCAAACAGCGAAGCCAGCGCCGCACCACCGAGCACATTTTTACCGCGTGCAAAGAGCTGACGACGAGTTTGATAGGTGTTCCATTCTTGGAGGATGTTCATGGAGGTAGAGGGAGGTTTAAAGTTTCAAGGTTTGTAGTCGTGCTTCTCGTTAAGCTCGGGGAACAGGATGGAAATGATTGGAACGGCAAGAAAGCCACCGCGGTGCGCTCCGAGTTTGCTTTCGCAGGCGAAGAATATCGCTCCAGCGATCAATCCTCGAACATCGTCACGTTGGGCGATGGAAAGCCCCGCCTTTAAGTTTTGCGCGGCGATTTTCTCGAATTCGTTCAAGTCGGGGCGTGCTGCATACTCATCAATAGCCTTCGCTGCGGCCTCGCCTCCTTTCTGTCGCTGAATAACGACAAAACGGAGGCCCTCGGTGAGCTTCTCAATAGAAAGGCGTTTCCCCAGTTCTCCTGCGACTGCTTCGACCTTGGATACATCCTGGCTCTCAATGGCTTTGACGATCTCATTAGCCTGTTTCTTGACTTCTTCGGCGTCGATCGAATCAAGGGACGCTTGGATAGTCTTGGCGGCATCCGAGGCTTTCGCCCCTTGTTGTTTCCACCACTCCAGATCGGTGCTTTTCGCGATCCAGTCTCGCCAAGGTGCTATGGGAGCTTCCTCAACTGGTTTGGTAGTTTGCGGTTCTTTGGTTGGCTTTTTGTTACAACTGCTGAGGCCCATCATCGAAATCCAAATCGCGACGAAAAGCACATTGGAGACGATTTTCGCACCAGCGTCGTGGAGTGCGGTGGCAAGCCTGGGCGCGACACCGCTGTCGATGGCTGCTGAGGTGATCGAATACCTTGAGCCGCCCCACAGCGGTGCCGCCGATGCGAGGCTGCGCCCTCGCATCTCTGTCACCGCACTCCACGACGCTGCCGCGGGCGCCTGTGTGCTTGAGATGGAGGATGGAAAGTGGTTCATCATAGCTTCGGGTCAGCGGAGCTTAATGGCTATGAGGTGGGCATCGAGCCAGGTGGTGTCTTGGGGTGAGAGCGGTGGTTCGGGTG
>JBILVU010000017.1:0-62084 GCA_044370285.1 Prosthecobacter sp. | reverse complement strand
AGCTATGAAGCACGCACACCCGAAGAACTCGATGCAGCCATCAGCAAAGCGTTCTCAAAAATCACAGCCAAGGATGCGATGGGTTATTTTGCCTCTTGCGGTTATAGTATTATTTAAAATGCTCTAATCAGAAGACTGCATCTGGATCAAGACGGGGAGTTGCACGGGCAGGGTGACGGCATCAATGGCACCACAGCCGACACGCTCGATGACGCTGGGTTTGTGACCGCCGAGTTCTTTGCGGGCCTGAAGGGCGAGCGAGACGCAACTTGAGAGGCTGAGGCTGGCGAAGAGGACGGGGAGGAGAAGCAGTTTGGTTTTCATGATCGGTGTGCGGTGGTGGATGACGCCTTCCCCATGCGCCACGCCGCTCACGAAAGCCCCATTGATGCTCTCGATGATGGCATCGGTTTCATAGCTCCAGCGTCACGCCTGGCTTCACGCTCTTGAGCGCCTCCGCATAGCGCACGCCGCAGGCGAGGCCGCGGTAACGTGAAAGGACGGTCTTGCTCTCCATGGCGGCATCGGCTTTGGCGGCATCGTATTTCTCGTTTCGCACGAAGGCCATGAGACGGCCGAGCCATTCGCGGGAGGAGTCCCACTCATCGCTGACATCCACATAGGTATCCGGCTCGAAGCCGATGGTGTGACCGGGGCCGTTGTCATACCAGAAGACGCGGGAGGGCACGCGGGCCTCTTCCACACCGAGAAGCCGGGCGGGCTGGTGCAGCGCGGCGTGGCAGATGGCGCTGGCGGCTTCATGATCGGGATGGCGATCCCGCGGCCAGAGCATGAAGGCGGTATCCGGCTTCACCTCGGCGACGACTTCGGCCACGGCGCGTTTGGTTTCGAGGGTTGGCTCAAAGCCCATGCTCTTCCAGTTCAGGAAGCGCATCTCCATGCCACGCTCGGCGGCCATCTGCTTCGAGAGCTCCATCAGCTCCTGCGCCCGACCTTTGACGGGCGGCCAGTTCGTGTAATCGCCGATGAGGCTGAGGATGACGACGCGCTGGTGCTTCTTCACTGCCCGCAGGAGCGTGCCGGGAATGCCGAAAGGGCAGTCGTCATAGTGAGCGCCGATGGCGAGGAGGGTGCGGGTCATGCGAAGGAAGACGCTTGTCATTCGGCGTCCTTTCTGCCCAAATGGAGGCATGAAAGCTCTGATCGCCCTTCTTGGCCTCTCCAGCCTCGCCTTTGCCGAAACCGTCAAAGATCGCGAAGGAGCCGTTCGTGGTGACAAGGCGACCTTTGAGGCGGATGCCCGCTGGAACTACAACGATGTCGAATCCGGCTTTAAACTCGCGAAGACGACAAAGAAGCCGCTGCTCGTCATTTTGCGCTGCGCGCCTTGCCTTTCCTGCGCAGGCATGGATGCGGCGGTGCTTCAGGAAAAGGAGCTCGTGCCGCTGCTGGATCAGTTTGTGTGCGTACGCATCATCAATGCCAATGCCCTCGATCTTGCCCGCTTCCAGTTTGACTACGATTTGTCCTTCTCCGCGCTCATGTTCAATGGCGATGGCACGGTGTACGGTCGCTTCGGTTCCTGGCTGCATCAGAAGGACCCGATGAACAAAACCACGGCCAGCTTTCGCCAGGCTCTCGAAGCCGCGTTGGCCCTGCATCAAGGTTATCCAGCGAACAAAGCCACGCTGACGGGCAAGCAAGGCGGTCCGGTGCCTTACCAGACGCCCGTGGAATTTCCCACGCTGGCGGAGAAGTATCAGAGCAAGCTCGATTGGGACGGGAAGGTCGTCCAAAGCTGCGTCCACTGCCACATGGTGGGCGATGCCTTCCGTGCTCACTACCGCAGCCAGAGCAAGCCGGTGCCGGTGGAATGGATCTACCCGCAGCCCTCTATCGAGGTGCTCGGCATTACTTTGGCCACCGATGCCGTGGCGAAGGTAGAGGCCGTGGCCGCCGGCACGCCAGCAGCCACGGCGGGCTTTCAGCCGGGCGATGAGTTTACCGAGTTCAACGGCCAGCCGCTCATCTCCATCGCCGATGTGAGCTGGGTGCTGCACCGCGCCCCGGCCAGCGGCACGCTGCTGGCGAAGGTGAAACGCGGCAGCGAATTGCTCGACCTTCGCCTCACCCTGCCGCCTGCCTGGCGAAACAAATCCGACATCTCGAAACGCGTCGGCACCTGGCCCATGCGTGCGATGGCCTTTGGCGGCATGAAGATGGATGATCTCGACGATGTCACACGGGAGCAACTCGGCCTCACGAAGGAGCAGATGGCACTCAAAATCTTCCATGTGGGCCAATACGGCCCCCACGCCGCCGCCAAGAAGGCCGGCTTCCAGAAAGACGACCTCATCCTGGAGATCGGCGATCTAAACACCCGCATGACCGAAAGCGCCCTCATCGGCCACCTCCTCCTGAGCAATCTCCCCGGTGAAAAAATCCCCAGCGTGGTCCTACGCGGCGGGGAGCGGCTGAAGCTGGAGCTGCCGCAGCAGTGATAGGACAACGATCACAGTTTGGCTGTTGTTTGGTTGTCGCGTACTTTGGTCGTGTAGCAACAGGACCTACGCATGAAATGAGCAAGTGGTTATAGCGGTTAAAGTGAAGCCAAGTCGAAAAAGAGCTGCCCAGGATTCTCGGGCGGTTTTGGATCACCACAGACTGTCTGATTCAAAAGAGATTACCGCCCATCTGAGCTGCTCGCCCGAGATTCACCAAGATTCTGATGCGTAGGCCCTGGCGTAGCTAGAGCAACAGACGTCTTCTTGGTTGACATGGAGGCGCATGTTTCGAGCATGCCCCATGCTTTCTAAGGCACTCCCAATCTCCGCCGGTTTCGGGTTGCTGCTGGCCTGTTCGGTCAGCTTCGCGGGCGTCGTAACGAATACGCTGGATGGAGGTGCCGGGTCCTTGCGCCAAGCCATCGCCGATGCGGTTCCGGGAGAAACCATCACCTTTACTCCCAAGATGTCCGGGCAATCGATACGCCTGACCTCCGCGACCCCGCTCCTCATAACCAAAGGGCTGACCATTGATGGCAGTTCGCTCGCGCTCCCGCTTGCCATTTCAGGTGATGCCAACGGAGATGGCATCCCAAACACCGGTGACACGCGTGTCATCGCTATCGAAGCGGCTCCTACGCCAGTCATTCTCCGGCGCCTAGTCATTCGGGACGGGCACTTTGGCTACTACCCTGGTGGGATCGACATTTTCCAAACTTCTGTCACGCTGGCTCGTGTCGAGGTGGCCGCATGTTCCTACGACGCCATCAACAATCGAGAAGGAACTCTCGTCATGGAGGACTGCCTGGTGCGGAACAACAGAGGCAGGGGCTTGTTCAATGATCTCGCAGAGGCCACTTGCCGGCGCACGGCGTTCATAGGCAACAAAAGTGCTGGCGTGTTCAATTACGGCAGCCTTTTGATGGAAAACTGCACGGTGGCGGGCAATTCCGCGATCAATGCGGACGGTGTCGGCGTGTTTTGCCTTTTTTCTGGAACGTTGATCAACTGTACCATCGCAGGTAACTCGTCCATTCAAGCTGGAGGAGGGGTTCACCTCCATTCGACAGGCAGTGTGATCAAGAACTGCGTCATCGCTGGGAACACATCCGCGATGGGTTCGCCTGATCTGGCCGGAACGCCTGCGGTTGGCAGCGGAGCTAATTTCATCGGCGGAGAACCACTGTTGGCACCGCTAGGCGATTATGGCGGCTTCACCCCGACCATGCCGCCCCTACTGAATTCGCCCGTGATTGACGCAGGTGGCACCTCGAGTCTCGTTACTGATCAGCGAGGTCTGCCGCGACCCACCGGAGCCGCAACTGACATCGGAGCCGTCGAGCACCAAACCTCAGATCGTGGTCTTTTTTGGCCGCTGGACTTCGATGGCGACGGCATGAGCTACGGGTTGGAACTTGCCCAGGGATCCAACCCGCTCCTTCCGGATGCGCAGTCCTCCCGCCGAGTGAGTCTTTCGTTTCAATCCGGCACCGGCAGGCCGGTGATCCAGTTTGGTTACAATCCATCTGCCGCAGCGTCCACCATCTGGGTCTTGAAACGAGCCGTCACGCTGGACTCGGGCGCTTTCACCGAAGTCTATAGGTTCACTGGTCCATCACAGACGGCCATCGTGAACGGAGTGATCGGAACACGGCATTCGGATCGTTTCGAGATCATCGATACCTCGTCAGGCAGTGCTCCAACCTTTTACCGCTTCGAGGCCCTGACGGCATCTCCTTGAACGGAATTGGTCATTGCTTGATGTCTTGGGCAAGAAGACGATTCAGCGTCTTCAGCACAATGGGCTCTCCAATTTGCATGACCTCGCGTTCGGTGAAGAGGGCGTGGATGGTGGCGTCGTAGGACGGGAGAATGCCAGTGCGTTTTTCGGCGAGGAGGCGGACGTAGCGAGCGGCGCGGTCGATAAGCTTGTTGTTGCTCGGTTTGACGTAGGTCATGAGGTTGTCGAGGTAGCGGCCCATGCGACCCATGACGAGGGTGGAGTGGATGTTGATCCACATCTTGAGCATCAAGTGCGTGTGGAAGAGCGGCGCGTCGAGGGTTTCGATGTGGTGATGGTCGCCAAGATGCCATTCGACGCAGCCGGGGCCGCCACGGAGGGTGAAGACGGGCTGCTCGATGCCGCCGAGACGGTGCTGGCGAATGGCGGCGACGTTTTGGGACATGTCGTAGCAGCGGAGTACATCGGCTCCGGCGAGGTGGCGGACCTCCGGCCATTCGAGGGTGCGGGGTTCGCGGCCCAGAAGGCGATGCCAGGCGGTGAGGGCATCGGGTGCGTCAGGGAGATAAAAATGGCACCAGGAGAGCGGCGCGTGGGGATCGTCCTGCTTTTCAAAAGCGGCGAGGCTGAAGGTGGGCGCACGCTCGGTGGTATCGGTGACGACGGTGATGCCGAAGGGGCCGCCGTCATACATGAGATGGCCGTTTTGGGTGTAGAGCGCGGATTCGCGTTCGATGAAGGGAGCGAGAAACTGGCCGTCGTGGGCTTCGACGAGCTTTTGGAGGTTTTTGACCTCGTCGAAGGCATGCGCGGGATTTTGAGCGTGGAGCAAGGCGAAGCCAATGGCGGCCTCCAGCACGGTGCTGGACTGCATGCGCGTGCTGCCGCTGATGGCCATGGGGCCGACGGCGAGGTTCAGCTTGCGGATGCGTGGATTTTCAAGGACGCGGCGGGATCGCTCGGCGGCGCGGGAGAGCACGTCATCAGGATTGCAGTAGAGAAACCACGGTGGCGTGCTGGAAAGCTCGGTGGCGCGTTCGGTGGCTCCGATGACCCACGGTGTCTCGCCGCCTTCGGTGGGGCTGATGAGGAGATCGCCGTCTTCAAAGCCGAGCTCTTCAAGCTGCCGTGCGCCATACTCGGGATGATCCTCGAAGGTCTCGATGGCTTTGATCAAGGCGAGATCGCCACCAGCCATGAAGGCGCGGACACTGTCCTCACGCGGCCAAGGGATCACGCCTTGCCGGCAGAAGATTTCGAGACTGAGCGAGAGCCTGCCGGTGGCTCCGCAGCCGCAGAGATAGACGCGTTTGCCAGCGGCAAAGGTATCGCGAATGGCGGTGGCGAGAGCGATGAGGCCTTCGCGGGCGTTTTCGAATCGTTTCAACGCGAGGAGATCGACCTCACGCATGAGGCGCAGGGCCTCGGGGAGGTTTTCGTGGGCGAGGCGGGAGAGATCCGTCGTCAGCGGATGCTGCATTTCAGTTTCGAGGCTGCCGAGTTGGAAATCGGCGGCGATGCGGAGGAAGTCGTCAGCGGCGCTCATGATGGTGGATTCGACAGCGCCTGTGCGGTGGGGTTCACAGCACTTTCCATCGCTTGGCTTTGAACTCGTGACGCGGGAGCGAACCCGACTCGACGAGTCGGACGGGGATGCGGAGGCTGAAGGTATCGCGCAGGCGGGCTTCGAGTTTTTTGAGAAGCGATTTGGCGATGTTTTCGTCGGTCTCGATGAGCAGCTCGATCTCATCCATGTCGTCGATCTTTTTTTGCTCGACGAGGTATTCGACGACTTCGGGAAACTCACGCACGACGGCGTCGATGGCGCTGGGGTAGATGTTCACGCCGCGGAGCACAACCATGTCATCGATGCGGCTTAGAATACCGCCTTCCAGCGTGAGGCGTCCGCGGTGGAGCTTCTTTTTGACGTAGTCGCCAGTGCGGTAGCGCAGGAGCGGGCAGACGGTGCGATCAAGCGTGGTGAGGACGAGTTCGCCATGCTGGCCGTCCTCGACTTCGAGGCCTGTGACGGGATCGACGACCTCGGCGAAGTAAGCATCCTCGATGACGATGAGGTGAAGCGGAAGCTCGGGTGATTCAAAGGTGACGGGGCCGACCTCGGTCATGCCGTGGTGATCGAAGACCTGCGCATCCCAGAGCGTTTCGAGACGCTTGCGCATGGTGGGCACACTGCCGCCGCTTTCACCGGCGACGATGAGTTTTTGAATGCGCAGGCTCATGCGTTCGACGCCGGAGCTTTCGCCGATCAACTCGCCGAGGCGCAGGGCATAGGTGGGCGTGCAGCAGAGCACGGTGGCCCCATAGCGGGCCATCATTTCGAGCCGTGCCTGGCTGGAAAGGCCACCGGCGGGAAGGACCATGTAGTCTTTGGAAGCAGCCTCAAAGGCCGTCCAGAAGCCGAGGAAGGGGCCAAAGGAGAAGGCGAAGCAGATGCGGTCACGGCCTTTGACGAGGCCAGCGCCTTCAAAGACCTTGCGCCAGCAGACGAGCATGGCCTCCCAGCTTTCCGGGGTATCGATCCAGGCCATGGGCTTGCCGGTGGAGGTGCCGCTGGTCTGGCAAAAGCGGGTGTACTGCGTGATGGCGCGGGTCAAATTCGTGCCAAAGGGCGGATTCGCATCCCGATCTGCCTGGATCTCAGCTTTGGTGGTGAAGGGCACCAGCTTGGCGAAGTCTTCGAGGCGGTTCATGCCGCTGACGCGGACGCCGGTTTCACGGAAGCGTTTGCCGTAGAAGGTATCCAGCGTGCTGAGATTCAGGACGATGGATCGGAGCTTGCGCCATTGGTTGGAGCGCAAGCGCACCCGGTCTATCAGCGGCGCGTGGTGGTCAGACACGCGGGGATGAGTGGCGAGGGCGAAGAAGGCGGCAAGTCTTCAATTCACCGACTGCGGAGGCGTCAGCGGCTGAGGTCCTCCTGCCGCAGCACTTTGAAACCGGCTTTGGCGAGGACGCTGGAGGCGAAATCGGGTGAATCGAGGTGGAGGACGAGGACGGGATTCTGGCCGGGACGGATGAGCAGCGGGTAGCTGAAGGAGATATTGATCTCGGCACCCAGCAGGGCGGAAAGGGCCTGCGGGAGGGAGGTCTCGGTCTCTTTGAGTTCGATGACGGTGACGGGCAGGATGGTGTGCGGGATGCCGCGTTCGATGAAGACCATCTGCGCATCATCCGGGGCACTGAGGATGAGGCGCACGATGGCGAGTTCCGTGCTGTCCTGAAGCGAAAGACCGAGCACGGCGATGTGGTTGTCACCGAGGAGCTTCACGAGGGCCATGAGGGCACCCACGCGGTTTTGCAGGAAGACGGTGAGCTGGCGCACCGGAGAACCCTCGGCGGTATCCGGTGCGGCGCTGGACTTGGGCTGGACGGTGGGAGTCATGGCGGAGGCTTTTTACTTCAAAAATCAGCAATCCTTGTTCTTCAATCGTCAATCAAGGAGCCGTTGGATGCGGTGAACGTGCGGATTGAGGATGGATGAACATTCGATTGTTGATTGTTGAAGTGCTTCGCTAGCCCGCTGGCCCCGTAGCGCCGCGAGAGCCATCGAACTGGGTGACGCGCAGCGGGATGGTGGCGATGGTTTTGCCACGGTGGTCGATGAACCAGCGGTAGAGGCCCTGGCGCTCGAATTTCACGCGTTGGAGCGTGAAGACGATGTTGCGCGAGACGAAGGGGATGAACGTGGAATTGAAGGCCACATCGACCTGGGCAGGCATCGGCGGCATGCAATCGGCTCCGGTGGGATCCACGCAGCGAACGGTGAACTCATGCTTCCCGGCATCTTCCGGCTGAAACACCAGGCGCACGGCGATGCTGCACTGTGGATGCACCACGGGAAAGGCGGAGGCGCAGAGAGTATCGAAGCAGCCGAGGACGCAGAGCTTTCCCTGGTAGTCAGAGGCGAAATCGGAGACGGTGGCGGACTGGAGGGTCATCGGGGTGGGGTTCAGTGCCGCAGAGGCGAATCAATCGCGGCCAAAAAGTTTACGGAAGAAGCCACCGATGCTTTTTTTCGGCTGCTCGGCTGGGCGAACCTCCTGCTGCACGCGGGGACGGCGTTCTTCTTCGACGGGCTTGCCTTCAGGAATGTCCTCTTCGTCCTCGGGGCCGAGCGGGGAGTTCTTGGGCACGTTTTGCATGGCGAGGAGCATCGGGTCATCCTTCGGCGTCTTCTCGAAGATCTTCGTGAAGACCTCGCGCACGATGGGCGCAGCTTTGCGGCCACCGCTCACGTCTTCACCGGGGCGGCCTTCATACACGACGGCAAAGCTGAACATCGGCTTCTGCGCAGGAAGGAAGCCGGCAAACCACGCGAGGTTCTGATCCTTGGCGATCCTCCACTGCGCCGTGCCGGTTTTGCCCGCGATCTGAGCGTGTTTGATGTCCGCCGCGTGGCCGGTGCCTCCATCGCCAGAGACGACGGCCACCATGCCCTTCACGATGGCATCGCGATGGAGGGGATTGAGGTTGATGGTTTTGCGGGGTTTTGGCTCGTAGGCCATGACGAGGTTGTCCTGATAGTCCTGGACCTGTTTCACGAGGCGGGCCTGCGGGAGATAGGTGCCATTGGCGATGCCGGCCATGGACTGAGCCACCTGGAGCGGCGTGGCGAGCACCATGCCCTGGCCGATGGAAATGTTCGCGAGGTCGCCCGACATGATTTTCGTGCCGCGACGCTGAATCATGATGCTATTCGTGGGCAGGAAACCTTCTCCCTCGATCAACGGGATGCCGGTGCGCTCACCAAAACCCAAGCGGGAGCACATGCCAGTGACGGAATCCGCGCCTGCCTCGATCGAGGCGGCGTAGAACCAGGTATTGCAGGAGTATTTGAGGGCGTTGACGACGTTGATGGAGCCAAAGCTGTTTTTTGACCAGTTGTGGAAGACGCGATTGCCGATCTCCATGGCCGGATCACACGCGAAGTAGGTTTTGGCATCCACTTTGCCACTGTCGAGAATGCCGAGAGCGGTGGCGGCCTTGAAGGTGGAGGCGGGCGGATATTCACCGCGAAAGGCGCGGGCGATGAGCGGGAGCTTCGGATCTTTGAGCAAGGCCTCATACTTCGCCCCGGTGATGCCGGGGATGAACATGTTGAGATCGAAAAACGGATAGGAAGCCATGGCGAGGATGTCACCGGTCTGGATGTCCATGATGACCATCGCGCCGCCATTGCGAGCGTGCTCCTGCAGCGCCTGCTCGGCAAACATCTGGAAGCTGGAATCAATCGAGAGCACCACATTGCGCCCCGGCACGGGGTAACGGCGCACGTCCTCAGCTAGGCGCTTGCCATCCGGGGCGAAGAGCACGTTCACAATGCCGGGCTGCCCTTTTAGATCGCTATCGAAGGCTTTTTCGATGTCGGCGCGGCCTTCCATTTCCTCAAAGATCTGGTCGCCATCCACGATGGGGCCGAGAGGCAGCGGGCGGCTTTTCCCTGTGTAGCCGATGAGGTGGGAGGCCCGCTCGTTCTGTGGATAGTGCCGCATGTAGGAGCCCTGGAGCACGAGATTCGCGCCGAGGATGGGCTCCAGCTTCTTTTCCATCGAGCCGGTGATCTCTTCGTGGATGCCATCGGTGGAGGAAAACACCATCGGCAGCCAGCGGCGGTTCTTGTAATGTGCGAGGATACGTTCATCAGGCACGGTCCAAGCCTTACCGAGAGCCTGATTGGCCGCACCAATGGTCTGCTTCGCGAAGGCGAGGATCTTTTCATCCGATGCGCCGTCCATAAAAGGCATCACGAGAGCCAGGTAATTCACGACGCGGTTCTGAGCATAAGGGACGCCATTGCGGTCCACGATCTGTCCGCGAGGCGCAGGCACCTGGAGAGTGAGCGAGCGGGCCTCACGCTGGGTCTTCCACGAAGCGTCGAGATCGGTGGGCGGTGCGGGTTTCGCGAGGGCGTTCGGATTTGTGTCCTCGACTGGCTGCGCCTTCGGCACCTCTTGGGCCACGGCAGGCAGGCTAAAGGTGCCCGCGAGGCAGAGCGGGATCAAAAAGCGGCGAAAAGTCATGGCGTGCATCATGGAGGAAAAAACCATCGCCGGACGAGCCTTAGCCAGTCCAGCGATTCCTTCTCAATCATGCGACCGGGCGGCTTTCGCGTCAAGAAAGGCTTCGGTGGGCGAGCGAGCGGGAAAATTCCATTGCGCAAACGTGGCCGCTTTGCTGGAATCGCCCCGCTTTTTCCCGCACCCAACTCTCCTCCCGATTCACACATGAGCTCCTCCACCTCCGGCAAAGCCGATATGAAACTCTTTTGGGCCTGTTTCATCGCCCTCGTCGCCACCTCCTTCATCTTCGGCGTCCGGGCGAACACCATCGGCGAGCTGCAGGACAGTTTTAACCTCTCCGAACAGCAGAAAGGGAACATCAACGGCGCAGGCATGTGGCCCTTCGCCATCTCGATCATCTTCTTCAGCCTTGTGATCGATTACATCGGCTACAAGACGGTCGCCTGCTTTGCCATCGCCTGCCATTCGATCTCCCTGGTGCTCACCCTGCGAGCCGGCGGCTATCAGGATTTCTACTGGAGCACGCTCCTGGTCGCCGTGGCGAATGGCACCGTGGAATCCTTCATCAACCCCGTCGTGGCAACGGTCTTTAGCAAAGAGAAATCGAAATGGCTGAACATCCTCCACGCCGGCTGGCCCGCTGGTCTGGCGCTCGGTGCCCTCTTCTGCGGCCTGCTGCCGGATACCAAACTCTTCTTCGGAGCCGTGTGGCAGTTCCGCTTCGCGCTCTGCTTCATCCCGGTGATCGTTTATGCGCTGCTCATCCTGCCGCGTGCCTTCCCGGTGAATGAGCGTGTGGCCTCCGGCGTGAGCTACCGCGACATGCTGCGGGAGGTCGGTGGCGTGGGCTTCTTCATCATGGGCACGCTGTCCTACTTTGCTCTGGTGCAGATGATGGGCAAAGAGGCTTCCCTGAGCACCTCGCTCATCGTGGGCGCTGTCATCGGCATCGGTGCGGGCCTTTACACCGGCTCGCTGGGCAACTGGCTCTTCCTCGTCGTCCTCATCACCATCGGGCCACTCGCCACCACGGAGCTCGGCACGGATGGCTGGATGCCGGAACTGCTCAAGCTCAGCGGACCGAAGGACCTGCCTGCCTTTGCGACGTGGATCTTCGTCTATGTATCCGTCATCATGACCGTGCTGCGATTCTTCGCCGGTCCCATCGTGCATCGTTTCTCGCCCATCGGGCTACTCGTCATCAGCGCCGTCATTGCCATCGTCGGGTTGATGTTCCTCTCGAATGCCACCGGCTGGACGATTCTCGCCGCAGCCACGGTTTACGCCCTCGGCAAGACCTTCCTGTGGTCCACCACCCTCGGCCTCACCTCCGAGCAGTTCCCCAAGGGCGGTGCACTCACCCTGAATGGCGTTTCCGCCGTCGGCGTGCTCTTCCTCGGGGTGCTCGGCAGCCCCTACATCGGATTCAAGCAGGATGGCGACCTCGAAAAACGCCTCAACAATCCCGAGCACGCTGCCCTTTATGCCACCGTGAAAGGCGAGCCAAAGCCCAGCCTCTTCGGTGCCAGCCCCACGCTCGATCAGGCCAAGATCAAAGCCCTCCCTGAGGCCCAGGCCAAGGAACTCGAAGTAGTGCAAGCTGCCAGCAAGCGCAGCGTCTTCACCACCATCGCCATCCTGCCCACCTTCATGCTCATCTGCTACCTCGGCCTCTTCTTCTACTTCCGCAGCCAAGGCGGCTACAAGCCCGTGGACCTCGCCGCGGGCCATTGATGCGCTTGTAGTTCGGCCTTCAGGCCGTGTATGGTCGCTCCTGAACGGGCTGCTGTGGAGTCGCGAAGCAAACCCCGAACTACAAACAATTCATCAAAGCTTCTGAAGAGCGGGCTACGCGGCAGCTTCCTCGACGCTGATGCAGGAGCAGATGAGGTGGCGGTCGCCGTGGACGTTGTCGATGCGGGAGACCGGGGGCCAGTACTTGGAGTCTTTGACCCAGTCGAGCGGGAAGGCAGCATGCTCGCGGGTGTAGGCGTGGGTCCAATCGCTGGTCACGACGACCTCGGCAGTGTGCGGAGCGTGCTTCAAAGCATTGTCAGCGGCATCAAGACGGCCTTCCTCGATGGCGGCGATCTCGGCATAGATGGATTCGAGGGCTTCGCAGAAACGGTCGAGCTCGGCTTTGCTCTCGCTCTCGGTGGGCTCGATCATGAGTGTGCCGCCGACGGGCCAACTCATGGTGGGAGCATGGTAGCCGAAGTCCATCAAACGCTTGGCCACATCCTCGACGGTGACCTTTTTGAAGTGGCGGAGGTCAATGATGCACTCGTGCGCGACGAAACCTTCGCGGCCTTTGTAGAGCGTCGGGAAGCTCGCTTCGAGTTTTTTGGCAATGTAGTTGGCGTTGAGGATGGCGAGCTTGGTGGCCTCAACGACACGCGGTCCCATCATGGCGAGGTACATCCACGAGATGGTGCAGATGCTGGCGCTGCCCCACGGTGCAGAGCAGACGGCCCCCTTCGGGAGATCCGTCCAAGTGTGATGACCGGGCAAATGCGGACGCAGATGCGCTCCGACGCCGATGGGGCCCACGCCAGGGCCGCCGCCGCCATGCGGGATGCAGAAGGTCTTGTGCAGATTGAGGTGGCAGACATCGGCACCGATGCGTCCAGGCGAGGTGAGGCCGACCTGAGCATTCATGTTGGCCCCATCCATGTACACCTGACCGCCCGCATCGTGCGTGAGTCGGCAAATTTCGATGATGGACTCCTCGAACACGCCGTGCGTGGAAGGATAGGTAACCATCAAAGCGGCCACTTTGCCTTCATTCGCGGCGATTTTGGCCTTCAGGTCTTCAACGGAGATATTGCCGTGATCATCGCATGTCACGGCGACGACCTTGAAGCCGCACATGACGGCGCTGGCGGGATTCGTGCCATGCGCGGAGGTGGGGATGAGGCAGACATTGCGATGATGATCGCCATGTGCCTCGTGGAAGCGCTTGATGGCGAGCAGGCCAGCGTATTCGCCCTGCGAGCCGGCATTGGGCTGGAGCGAGACGGCGTCGAAGCCCGTGCATTCGGCCAGCCATGCCTCCAGCTCGGCAAACATGGTGCGGTAGCCTTCGCTTTGATCCGCCGGTGCATACGGATGGAGTTGGCCAACCTCCGGCCAGCTCAACGGCATCATTTCAGCGGCCGCGTTGAGCTTCATCGTGCAGGAGCCGAGCGGGATCATGCTGCGATTGAGAGCCACGTCCTTGGCTTCGAGACGATGCAGGTAGCGCATCATCTCGGTCTCGGAGTGATACGAATTGAAAACGGGATGCGTGAGGATGGCTCCGCTGCGGTGATGCAAAGCGGTGCAGTTCAGCGCATGGTCATCATCGAGCACGGGGGCCTGTTTGGGCTTGGAAATGCCGAAGGCAGTGAGGAGGTGGAGAAGGTCTTCTTCAAGCACCCGCTCATCGAGAGCCACACTGACGGTGCGAGGGTCGATTTTGCGGAGGTTGATGCCGAAAAGCCGAGCGCTCTTCAGCACGTCATCGGCGCTGCGCACACGGACGGTGATCGTATCGAAGAAATCATCGCTCACGACATCGCAGCCGCCTTGCATGAGTTCGCCTGCGAGCCACACGGCAGCCCCGTGAACACGCTGGGCGATCTTTTTGAGCCCCTCGGGGCCATGGTAAACGGCATACATCGAGGCCATGACGGCGAGGAGCACCTGCGCAGTGCAGATGTTGCTCGTGGCCTTTTCGCGGCGGATATGCTGCTCGCGGGTTTGAAGGCTCAAACGATACGCAGGACGGCCTGCGGCATCTTTGGAGACACCGACGAGTCTGCCGGGCATTTTGCGTTTGAGAGCATCTTTGACGGCCATGAAGGCCGCGTGAGGACCGCCAAAGCCGAGCGGCACACCGAAGCGCTGGCTATTGCCCACGCAGATATCGACACCGAACTCGCCCGGCGGGCGCAGCACGGTGAGAGCGAGCAAATCGGCGCTGACGACAAACAACGCACCTGCCTCATGCGTCTCGCGAGCGAGGTCCGCGTAGTCGTGGAGCACGCCGGTGGTATCTGGATACTGCGCAAGGACAGCGGCGAGGCCTTTCGTGCCATCGTGTTTCAAGGCGAGCACATCGGCGACCTCCACACGGATGCCAAGCGCCTCCATGCGAGTCTTCACCACCTCGATGGCATGCGGATGGCATTTGTCCGAAACGATCACCCGCGAAGCACCCGCCACATGCGCCACAGCCAAACCAAGCGCCTCAGCACAAGCGGTGCCTTCATCAAGCAGAGAGGCATTCGACACATCGAGACCCGTAAGATCGCAGATCATTGTCTGGAAGTTCAAAAGAGCTTCAAGCCGACCCTGAGCGATCTCCGCCTGATACGGCGTGTAGGCGGTGTACCAGCCTGGGTTCTCGAAGATGTTCCGCTGAATGACCGGCGGCGTGAAGGTATCGTGAAAACCGAGCCCGATGAAGCTGCGCACGACCTTGTTGCGGCCCATGACCTGCCTCAGGCGGCGCAGGGCTTGCTCCTCGCTGAGCGGCGCAGGCAAATTCAGCGCCTCCCGGCTGCGAATGCCATCCGGAACCACTTTTCCCACCAGTTCATCAAGCGAGGCGCATCCGAGCGTTTGCAGCATGGCCTGCGTTTCCGCAGGCGAGGGACCGATGTGGCGGCGGGAGAAGTTGGTGGGCATTTTTGGGGTTATGAATTCGTTTTTTCTTCCAGAGCGGCGAGTTTCTTTTCGAGTTCGCGGACGCGTTCGATGAGGTCGGGGATCTTGGCAGGCAGGGCGAGCATGCGGCGGCCTTCGAGCAGTGGCTTGGCAGGAAAGCCCGTGTAGGCTCCCGGCTCCGTGAGGCTCTTGGTGACGCCGGATTTAGCGAAGAGCATGACCTGGCTGGCGATTTCGAGATGCCCCGCCACACCCACCTGGCCGCCCATGGTGACGTAATCTCCGAGACGCGTGCTGCCGGAAATGCCGCTTTGCGAGACGATGATGCAATGCTTCCCGATGATACAGTTGTGTCCGATTTGGACAAGGTTGTCGATCTTTGTCCCCTCGCCAACCCAAGTTCGGCCAAAGCGGGCACGGTCGATGGTGGTGCAGGCGCCGATCTCCACATCGTCATCGAGCTGCACGATGCCCACCTGATCAATCTTTTGGTGACGGCCTTTGACGAGCTCATAGCCAAAGCCATCCGCACCGATCACGCAGCCGCTGTGAACCATGACACGGTTTCCGAGCACGCAACGCTCATGGATGGTGACATTCGGATGCAGCACGCAGTCCTCACCGATCTGCGCCCCATGCCCCACGAAAGCCCCGGCATGGATAACGGTGCCATCACCAATGCGGACATCGTCCTCGATGACAGCACAAGGGCCGATGCAGACCTTCTGCGCATCGAAAACGGCTTTGGAAGAGACCGAGGCAGACGCATCGACGCCGCGCATGCCTTCACGAAGCGGTGGCCCGAAATGCCTGATGACGCTCGAAAACGCCAAAGTCGGATTTTCCACTCGGATGAGCGCGAGCGTCTTTGGAATCTCCACCAAAGAACTCGAATCCAGCCCAATGAGGGCCGCTGAGGCCTGGGTCGTCCTCAAACTGGGCAAATAACGGGGATTCCCCAAAAAGGTGATCTCGCCCGGCTGCGCCTGATTGATCGAATTGAGGCCTGAGATAACCAACGAAGGCTCACCTTGGACGATCTGCCCGCCGACGAGGTCGCTGAGGTGCTGGAGGGTGGTGCTCATGAAGATGATCGAAGACGGCAACAGGTTTAAAAAGAACGAGGCACGCCGCAGGGTATGCAGGCGTGCCTCGGAAAACGACGCCCGTAGGACGGGCAGGAAATTATTTTTTCGCGTCGCTAGCGGCAGGAGCGGCGGCATCAGCAGGCTTGGCAGCCGGGGCGGCTCCAGCAGCAGGAGCGTTCTTGTTTAGCTCGACGACCACTTGGCTGGTGATGTCCGTGGCGGCCGTTTCTTTGACGAAGATGAGGATCGGCACGGTGGAGAGGGAGACGCCGGTCTTGTCGAAGACCATGTCGTAACCGTTTTTCAGAGCGTGGTCACGAACGACGGTGGAGATTTCTTCATAGAGCGTCTGGCGGATCTTCATGTCCTCCTGCTTGAGCTGGCCGATACGGCGCTCAGCGAACTCCTGCATCTCGGCTTCGAGAGCACGGGCTTCCTTCATCTTTTCGTTGAGCTCGGCCACGGCCTTCTGGCGTTGATCGGGCGTGAGGATGGTATCACGCGCCTTTTTATCGAGCTGCTGCATGTCGCTGGTGAGCTTCTTGTAGGCATCCTGGCGCTCGCGCATCTCACCGGCGGCTTTGTTGTAGTTTCCCTTATAGGTCTCGGCGGCTTCTTGGGTCTTGTGGAAGTCCTCAAAGGCCTTCTTCATATCAATGACGGCCATTTTGAGATCAACGGCTGAAGAGAGGGCCGTGGAGAGGACGAGGGCGAGAGCAACTAGCGTGCGACGGTTCATGAGGTGGGGAATGGAGGCGGCGAAGTGAGGGAAAGGGGCCTTGAAGGCAAGTAAAACGTTCGTGACAACCCGATGGCAGGTTTAGAACTTGTAACCCATGTTGAACTGGAAGCGGCCGGAGTCGCCGGTGAAATTATCCCCCTGCTGCGGGATGGCGTAGTCGATACGGATCGGTCCCATCGGCAGGAAGAGGCGGACGCCGATACCATAGTCCGAGTAGATATCCCCGCCGACATCGAAAGCGCTGGCGCTCACCGAACCCACATCATAGAAGGCGGCGATGCGGAATTTCTCGATCACTGGGAAGCTGACCTCCGCGGAACCGAAGATAGAGGTCTTGCCACCGAGAGGCTCGCCGACTGCGTCTTTCGGGCCGGCCTGACGGAAGTTGAAACCACGAAGGTTGTTCGCACCACCGAGGAAGAGGCGCTCATAGATCGGCACATTGTTGCCGCCCCAATTTTCCACCGTTGAGAAGGCACCTTCGAGGGAGATGATCGTATCACCGGGCAGATTGAAAAACTGCTGACCAGCGGCGTTGATGCCGTAGATTTGTGCATCACCGCCGAGGCCGGAGATCAGACCACCGAGTTCGACCTTATGACCGCCACGGGTGATGTAGATGCTGTCACGGGTGTCATGCACCCAGCGTCCGTCGATCTTGCTTTGCACAAAGGAACCTGCTTCTGCACGAATCTGGGCCGAGGCCAAGGTGTCGAGATTATCGATGGAGATCTGCTGGAGGGTATAAGTGCCTTCCCAGTAAGCGTGCTCGTTCATGCGCTTACGCAGGCCGACGGAAGCTCCAACGTTTGTCTGGTCAAAGCGGTCGGAGATGAAGAACATGTTCCGGTAGAAAATATCCACGGTGAGAGCCAGCGGCTGGTCACGGAACCATGGCTCGGTCCACGTCAGGCTAAAGTCACGGCGAAGGAGACCCACGCGAGCGTTGGCATTGAAGCGCTGACCGGCTCCACGGAAGTCACTCCAGTCACGAATATCGAAGTTCGTCTGCGTCACGCCCACAAAGGCGGAGAGACTGTCGATGGAGCTGAAACCCGCACCGAAGTTCACGGTGCCGGTGGACTGCTCGGTCACGTTGATGTCGATGTCTTTACGGTCTGGCATCGAAGTGGGGTTCGTGCGCACGTCCACCGAGCTGAAGTAGTTGAGCTGCTCAAGACGGGTGCGGCTCGTGTTGAGCTTCACGGTGTTGAGTTCCTCGCCAGGAGCCACGATGATTTCACGACGAATCACTTTGTCCTCGGTGGCATTGTTACCAGCGATGTTGATGCGGTTAACGAAGAACTTCGTGCCTTCGGTGAGACCATAAACGACCTTCACGCGGCCTGGGCCAGCATTGAGGATGGTGGTATCCACACGGGCATCAGCATAGCCACGGGAACCGTAGTACTCCTGAATCATCTTTTCATCAGCACGCACATCGCTGCCAGAATAAGGGAAGTTTGGCTCCACGCTGATGCCGGGAATGAGCTCCTCGGTGGTGAAGACGGTGTTGCCTTGCACCTGGACGGAATCCACATCGTATTTTTCACCTTCCACGCAGACGAAGATGATATCGACCGACTTGCTACCCACTGGCTCGCGGCGCACTTCGACGACCTTGGCATACACATGGCCGTGGTCCTGCATGGTCTGCTCCACGGTGCGCACATCATCCTGAAGCTCCTGATTGTTGAGCTTGCCAGCCTTGCCCCAGATGCGCCAGAAGGTCTTCTCCTTCGATTTCAGCTTGGCTTTAACGGTGCGGCCCTTCACGCAGGTGAGACCTTCAAAACGAATGTCGTGGATGAGGCCACGAGCACCTTCATCGATCTTGAAAACCACGGCAGTGAAGCCCTCGCGGCTCGAAGGGGTGCTCTCATAGCTCACGGCCACATCGGCGTAGCCCTTCTTCTCATACATTTCGCGGATGTCGGTTTGAGCCGAGGCCAGTTTGATCTCGTCCACGGGATCACCCACCTTCACCTTGATCTCACGACGGAGCTTATCGGCATCAAAGACGGTGTTTCCCATGAAATGAATGTCACCGATAGCACCGCGGCCCGTGATGGCCACCACGACGCGGACGCCGCCGGCCACGTTTTGAGCCTGAATGTCGAGATTCTCGACGGCTCCGGTTGCATAAAGGGTGCGAATGTCACGCTCCACCGTTTCATCGAGAAAGGGCTGGCCCACGCGAGTAGCCATCTGGCTCTTCACACGAGCCTCATCCATCGTCGCGGCGCCTTTGAAGACCACCTGCACATCACGCACGATTGGGGCGTTCGTCGGGTTTTGGCGGATACCTAGATCCTGAGCGGACACCTGAGTGATGGAGACGGTAGAAAGACCGGCCACAAGCAAACACCCGATGGCAAGACGAGGAAGACGGAAGAGCGAATTAAGCATGACGAAGGACAAAAAGTTCGGGAGAAGAAAAAACGGGAGGCCTAGCCCAACAACGGGAGAGCAAGACATCCAGTAATGCTTTCCCGCCCCCTTCGCGTCAAGATGTAAGTTCATCGTGAGGACGAACCGCTAGGGGTGGTGGCGGACTCATCTCAAATGCAGGCCAATCCATTCGGTCCGATCAGCTCACCAAGTGCACCTGCGGGAAGGGCACAACGAACTGGCCGCCACGGGCGAGGAAGTCCTTCTCCCGCGTCTTGAACTCCGGCATGAAATGCCAGGGCAAAACGAGGTAGTAGTCCGGCTTCGCGGCACGGGACTCGTCTTCGGAGATGATCTTCACGCGGCTGCCGATGGTGAAGCTGCCCCACTTGCGCGGGTTACGGTCGGCGATAGCTGGGAGGATGTCGCCATTGATGCCGCAATATTGAAGAGTGGTGTTGCCCTTCGTAGAGGCACCGTAGCCGTGGACGAGCTTGCCTTCGGCCTTGGCCTTTTTCAGGAAGGCTTGGAGCTCGTTTTTGATGCGGCGAATGTTGGCGCGGAACTCGGCGTAGGGCGTGTCGGTATCGAGAGCGAGTTCGAACTCGCTCACGCGAAGCTCCTGCACGCGGACGGCGGCCTCGCGGGAGGGTTTGACGCGGCCTTGGTGCGCCACGCAAAGGCGGAAACTGCCGCCATTCACGTCATTGAGATGCACATCGACAACTTCGAGGCCGCATTCGCCAAACAAACGCTCCAGCACGGCGAGTGAGTAATATTCGAGATGCTCGTGGCAGATGGTGTCAAAGCTGTTCACGGCGAGCATTGATGGCAGGTAGCTCTGCTCGAGGATCCAAATGCCGTCGTCCGCGAGCACGCTGGCGATGTCCTCCACGAAGGATCTAGGGCTTTCGAGATCGTAAAACATCGAAATGCTCGTCACGACGCGGGCTTTTTCCTGCGGATGCACCCGGCGGAAGGCGTCGGCGGAGAAGAAATCATTCACGACCTCAAAACCACGCTCACGGGCCTTCAGGGCCACGTCCGAGGGGTCGATGCCGATGTGTCGCAGGCCCTGCGTTTTATAGCTGGCGAGCAGCGTCCCGTCGTTGCAGCCGATGTCGAGGACGATGTCCCCTTGATTCAACTTCACGGTCTCCTCGGCGAGGGCGGAGATGCCAGCGAGGTTGTCCCGCATGGATTGGTTGATGCCGGATTCGTAGTAGTAGCGGTGGTAAAGCACCTTCGGCGGCACGCTGTGGCGCATCTGCACGAGACCGCAGGCGTTTTCGTCGAGAGCGGGATCGCAGCGCACAAGATCGAGTGGGATCTGGCGCTTGATGGTGCCACTGCCGTCTTCACTGACGATGAGGCCACCGATGTATTGATCCCCGAGGGCGATCACATCGGTGAAACTGCGGCAGCCGCAGATGCGGCAGGTGGTACGGGTGGTCAGGAGCGGTCGGTAAGCAGGCGAGGCCATCCTTTGAAATGGCATCCGGTGCATGCCTTGTCCAGCCAGAAGGCAGGATTAACTTCCCTCCAGGATCACTTGGGCCATCGCATGCTCCTTGGTGTGCGAGAGCGAGAGATGCGCTCGGAGGCCGCTGGTCAGCTGTGCGGCGTTTTGATGAAAAACGAGGCCAGGGCGGCCGGATTCGGCACGAGTGACCTCGATGTCCGTCCAGTTCACGCCGGCCTCGGACCACAAACCAGTGCCGAGAGCCTTCGCAGCGGCTTCTTTGGCGGCAAAACGGGCGGCGTAATGCATCGCCGGATCGGCGCAGGCATCGCAGTAGGCGATCTCGCCTGCGGTAAAGGTGCGCTGCTTGAAGCGCTCGGCATGGCGTTCGAGCAACTCGCGAATGCGAGCCACTTCGACGAGGTCGATGCCAGTGCCGGTGATCATTTTGCAGGATAGGTGGCCATGACGGCGAGCATTTCCTTCACCGCCGCTTCAAGACCGATGAAAATAGCCCGCGAGACGAGGTGATGACCAATGTTTAGCTCCGCGAGGTGCGGCACGGGCCAGAGGTCCGGCAGATTCGAGGTGGTTAAACCGTGACCGGCATTGATTTGAAGGCCGAGGGACTTTCCGAGCGCTGCGGCAGCCTTCAGACGCTCAACTTCCGCAGCACGCTCGGCACCGACGTGGTTCGCAAAAGTGCCGGTGTGCAGCTCGATCATGCTGGCACCGATCTCCGCACTCGCCCGCACCTGGGCGGGATCGGGGTCGATGAACATGCTGACACGGGTGCCGTTGGCTTCGAGAGACTGCACGGTTGCCTTCAAGGCCTCACGCTGCCCCGCCACATCGAGCCCGCCCTCGGTGGTGACCTCCTCGCGGTTCTCCGGCACCATGCAGACGAAGTCCGGCTTCGCCCTCAACGCGATGGCGAGGATCTCGGCGGTATTGCCCATCTCGAGGTTCATCTTCGTTTTGATCTCCTGACGCAGCAGATACACATCCGCATCCTGGATGTGACGGCGATCCGCTCGCAGGTGAATGGTAATTGAATGCGCCCCGGCCTGCTCGGCGAGCAAGGCAGCGGCGAGCACGGAGGGCTCCGCGTTCGGCGATTCGAGCATCTGGCGGTAACGGGCTTGGCGCAGGGTGACGACGTGATCGACATTCACGCCCAAAAGAAGGTTGGATGGCATGGGAAAGGCTCTTTTTAGCGCATCGTGTCGAAGTTGACGGAAAATTTTCAGGCAAAATGTAACGTTCGCCCCAAGAATCCGAATGCAATCAACGTCCTCGCGTCACAGCGTCCTCTCGATACCCACTCCCGAAACCTCCCGATCATGAAATCCCTGTTCATCACCCTTCTCGTCCTCGGCGGAGCCTTTGCGGCCTACGATTATTTCCTCTCTCCCCCCGGATCAAAGATCATCTTCACGGAGCTAAATCCGCCACCAAAGCCCAAAACCATCGTCGAGGCAGCGCCTGAACCCGAAAAGCCAGCCGAAGCCCCGCCACCCGCTCCCGAGCCGGAGGCACCCAAGCCTGTCGAAGCTCCCAAAACGGTCGAAACGGCTCCAGCCGCGCCGAAAGCAGGTTCGATTGAGGCTTTGACGAATAACTGGACGAACATCCCGCCCACCGCCTTCCCCCGCGAAGTCACTCTCTTGAAGGACTCCGAGTTCAAAATGGCCGTTGGCGGCTCCAAAGTCACCGCTGGGCGCAAAGTCCAGGCCATCGCCTTCAAGCAAGGCATGCTCGCCCTCATCCCCGCGGCTGGCTCCCCTGCCAAAGCCATCGTCTCCATCGACGATACCGATCTCAAGCAGGTGCTCACCGGCATTTACGAAAAGTGGAAAGTGGCCCGCGCCGAATATCTCAGCAAAAACGCCGCACAGCGCCAGGAGGTAGCCTCCGCCGTCCGTGCCGAAAGCAGCACCGCGAACAACAACCGCGCCGAGGCAGACGAAACCGGCAAACCCATTCGGGGTGATGACCGTGGCTACCCACTCTTGCTTACCAGCATCCGCCGCGGCCAGGTGACGGACATCAAACCGGATAAGATCATCTCCTGGGGCGAGCCAAATCCCACCAAGGTCCAAGGCAAGGACGGCTGGGCCATCAAGGTCGAGTATCAGGCCGAGACCATCTTCGGACTCCAAGCCGTCGAAGTGCAAGCTCTCGTCGTCAACGGTCGTGTGCAGGGCTGGTTTTACACCGGCAGCGGCGAAGAAGTACCGTAAACCGCCGCGTCAGAGCGAGAGCGTCGGCGCATCAATCAGCGAATAAACCTCGACGGGATCAGGCTGGCCTTTGACGGCATGCACGCCTGCGTTTTGGTAGATTGCCAGGCCCTCCGGCCAGCCTTCGAGGAAGGGGGCACCTGCGAGCACGGGGACCTGAAGCTTCCGAGTGAGGCTCTCGATGCGGAAAGTCACGTTCACCGCCTCGCCAACGGCGGTGGTCATGCCTCGGCCCATGGCTCCGAGGGCCACATCACCGATGTGCAGACCGATGTGGCAAAAGACTTCGAGATTCATGTTCTCCTTCAGCCACTTGCGCTTCGGTGAATTGGCGGCTTCCGCAGCACTCAGGATTTTGGCGGCCTCGGTGGCTTTTGCCCGAATGTCAGGCGTATCGCCGTGCCAGTAGGCAAAGACGCCATCGCCGATGAATTTGTCGATCACGGCCCCACGGCTTTTCAGCACCAGCTCGCACTGCGCATACCACTCACGCAGCATGGCGGCCACTTCCTCGGCACTGAGCTGGGCGGAGATGGCCGTGAAATTTCTCAAATCACCCACGAGCAGTGTGGCCTTCACTGTTTTAACCGGAAGGGCGATCGTGTGCAGCGCCTGCGTGGAGGAGGCTCCCGTGACGCCGCTGCCGCCCTCCTCGTCGTTATCAAACACAAAACTGCTCGTGCCAAACTGCACGCGGTCGCCATGGCGCAGAGCACGGGCGGTGCTCACCGCCACGTCGTTCACAAAACTGCCATTGGCACTGCCTAGATCGGAAATCCAGAACAGCGAGCCATCCCGGCGGATCGTGGCGTGCTGGCGTGACACACCGCCGTCCAGCAGCCGGATGGTGGAGTCCGGGCTGCGTCCGATCATGTTGAAGTCCTCGAGAGCGATCTCGAGTTCCTTCTCCAGTGATTTTAGTTTAGCAGGCATGGGCGGGGTGAATTACGCGGTATTCTTCAAGCAACTCGCACGCCGGAAGTCAAGCCCCCTCCCGCTCATTTTGGAGAACAGCCTCGAAACAAAGCTCAAATTGCACCCTCGCATCTCCCACGGCAGGATCAGACAATGCCTTTGCGCCTATTTTTCGCCTTTATCGCCCTTTCTGGCCTGCTGCACGCCCACAACGTGCCCAGCATGACCATCGAAACGCGTTTTAAACAGAACGGAAACTTCGATCTCACGATCAATTTCGATCCCCGTGCCTTTTTGGCCGCTGATCCACGCACGCTCCCGCCCGTGGCCGGCTCGTGGTTTTCTGATCAATCCCCCGATCAAGCCGCCGCCACCCTCGAAAAAGCCCGCGATTACCTCCGCCAATCTGTGGGCCTCATTTTCAATGGCCGCCCCATTCCCCTGCCGGAGCTCACCCTCCTGCCCATCGACGGGGCGGACAACACGCCGCTCAAGCCGGACACGCAGGAGCTTCACCTCCTCGCCAAATGCGCCGCCCCTGTGCCGGATGGAGCCACCGAGTTCCAAATCGCCTTCGCCAAAGCTGCCGCCATCGATCTCATCCTGCTCAATGCCCTCGAAAGCGCCGCCGAGCGCCGTCCCCAGGTCCTCTTCCCCGGCGAAACGAGTCGCCCCTTCGTTTTCCGCACCGCCCCGCCACCTCCGCCCGTGTCCGCCGCCGCTCCTGAACGCTCCACGACCTCCATCATCCTCTTCTTCATCACCGCCACCGCCGTCTTCATCGGTTGGCGATTGCTCAGCAAATACCGCCACTTTCACCGAGGCCATAAAAAGCCCAGGGATCAAAAGCCTGAGTGAAGCTGTTTTCTCGGCATTCGCTCAGATGATCGGACAGATCAGACCGATCTGACGGATGTAGCGCGTCCCCTTCCGCATCGTATCCACCCATGTGAACAACTTCTCCCTGTTCAGGGTGCTCGGACTCGCTAAAACTGGCAGGCCGCACCCCTCATGTCTTCCTCCTTCGTTCATCTCCATCTGCACTCCGAATACTCGCTGCTCGACGGCGCGGTGCGGATTGATCAGTTGATGAAGCAGGCGCAGAAGTTCGGCATGCCCGCCGTGGGCCTCACGGATCATGGGAACCTCTTTGGAGCCATCGACTTCTACATGGCGGCGGGCAAAACGAAGCCCAAGCTCAAAAAGGGCGAGGAAGCCACGCCGGAGCAGCTCGCCAAAGTCGTGAAGCCCATCCTCGGCTGCGAGATCTACCTCGCACCCGGTTCCATGCACGAAAAGCAGGAGGTCGCAGGCCGCAAACGGGCCTCTCACCTCACGCTGCTGGCCGCGACGAACGAGGGTTTCGACAATCTGAGTAAACTCGTCACCAAAGGCCACCTCGACGGTCAATGGTACAAGCCCCGCGTCGATAAAGACGTGCTCCGTGAGCACTCGAAGGGCATCATCTGCCTCAGCGGCTGCATCAATGGCGAAATCAATGAGTTCCTCCTCTCCGACCGCAAAGACGAGGCGGAAAGGAGCCTCCAGGACTTCCGCGAAATCTACGGCCCCGAGAATTTCTTTCTCGAAATCCAGGATCACAACACCGAGGCCCAGCGCAAGAGCGCCCGCCAGATGATCGAATGGGGCAAGCAATACGGCCTGCGCACTGTCGCCACCAATGACGTCCACTTTTTGAACCGCGAGGACCATGAGTCACACGACATCATGATCTGCATCGGCACCGGGGCCAGCATCTACGACCAGAGCCGCATGACCTACTCCCCGGAGGTCTATTTCAAGAGTGCGGAAGAGATGCGTGCCCTCTTCGTCGAGGTGCCAGAGGCTTGTGATGCCACGCTCGACATCGCGGAGCGCTGCGAGGTGAAAATCCACCTCGATTCCACCTCCATCGACCGCTACCCGCAGTATCCCATGCCCGATGGTGGCGACCGCGCCGAGTATCTGCGCCGCCTCACCCTGGAAGGCCTGGAGCGTCGCTACGGCCGCGACCGCACTTTGAATGACGAGGTGCTGCATCAGCGCATGGAGGTGGAGCTGGCCTTGCTGAATGAAAAGAACTTCACCAGCTACTTCCTCATCGTCTGGGACTTCATCAACTGGGCACGCGAGCACAACATCCCCGTCGGTCCGGGTCGTGGTTCCGCCGCCGGTTCACTCGTCGCCTTCTGCCTCGGCATCACAGACATCGATCCGCTGCGCTTTGAGCTCGTGTTCGAGCGATTCCTCAATCCCGAGCGTGTTTCGCCGCCTGATATCGACATCGACTTCTGCCAGACACGCCGCCCGGAGGTCATCCAATACGTCCGCGAAAAATACGGCGACCTCAGCGTCTGCCACATCATCACGTTTGGCACCATGGGCGCCAAATCCGTCATCCGCGATGTCGGTCGCGTGCTCGGATGGAGCTACGGCGATAGCGATGCGCTGTCGAAGATGATCCCGAACGAGCTGAACATCGACCTCGAAGAGTCGGTGAAGAAAAACCCCGAGCTCGCCGCGAAACTCGAAGCCGATGGCAATGCGCAGGAGCTTTGGCGGCATGCCACCTTCCTCGAAGGCCTCACACGCGGCACCGGCGTCCACGCCGCCGGCGTCGTCATCGGCGATCGCCGACTCGACAACTTCATCGCCCTCACGCCAGACAATGAAGAGGCCAGCCTCTCGCAATAAGCGATGAAGCCGCTCACCGAGCTCGGCATGCTCAAGATGGACTTTCTCGGCCTCAAAACGCTGACGGTGATCCACGAGGCCGAGTACTGGATCAGCAAACGCATCCACGGGTTCAAAGTGTCCGAAGCGCCGCTCGACGACCTCAAAACCTTCGAACTCATCAAGCGTGGCGAAACCGTCGCCGTCTTCCAGATGGAATCTGGCGGCATGGTGAATACCTGCAAACAGCTCGGCCCGGACACCATCGAGGAAATCATCGCTATTCTCGCCCTGTATCGTCCGGGGCCGATGCAGTTCATTCCCGACTACATCAAACGCAAAAAGGGCGAAGAGAAGGTCGAGTATCCGCACCCACTGCTCGAAAAGATCGCCAAGGAGACCTACGGCATTCTGGTTTACCAGGAGCAGGTCATGCAGGCCGCGAACGTGCTCGCGGGCTTCTCCCTCGGCGGCGCTGACATGCTGCGCCGCGCCATGGGTAAAAAGGACGCCGCCGAAATGGCCCGCCAGCGACTCATCTTCGTCGAAGGCTGCCTCAAAACGAACGGCATCGCTGAAAAGCAGGCCAACGCCGTCTTCGACTTGCTCGAAAAATTCGCGCAATACGGCTTCAACAAATCCCACTCCGCCGCCTACGGGATCGTCACCTACCGCACAGCCTATTTGAAGGCCAATTTCCCCGTCGAATTCATGGCGGGCGTGCTCAGCTACGAAATCAGCAATCCCGACAAGATCGCCAATTTCGTCTCCGAGTGCTTCGAGATGGGCATCAAGGTCCTGCCGCCAGACATCAATAAATCCGCGCTCAAGTTTGCCCCCGAACGTTTCGAAACCGAAAGCATCCATCCCAATGCCATTCGTTACGGCCTCAGCGCCGTCAAAAACGTCGGCGAAGGTGCGATGGAAGCCGCGATCGCCGAACGCGAGAAAAACGGTCCCTTCACCAGCCTCGAAGATTTCGCCGCCCGGCTCGACAACCGTGCCGTGAACAAAAAGCTCATGGAAGCGCTGGTGAAAGCCGGAGCCTTCGATTTCACCGGCGAGCTTCGCGCCGTCATGTTTGCCAAATTGGAGCAGGTACTCGCTTCGGCGGCCTCCATGCAAAAAGACAAGAAGGCAGGCCAGGGCGGTCTCTTTGATGATTTCGACCTCGCCAAGCCCAAGAAGAAGAAAAACGAGGCCGAGGTGGCCTCCCTCGTCTGGACCACCGATGAGGTTCTCGCCTTTGAAAAGGAGCTTTTGGGCTTCTACGTCAGCGGCCACCCGCTCGACAGCTACCGCGGCCATTTCGACAGCGTCAAGCTCACCAAGATCGCCGCCATTGAGGAGATCGACACGAAGGAGAAAGCCTCCACGATCACCATCGCTGGCATTTTGAGCCAGCTCGAGGTTCGCTACTCCAAAAAAGACAACCGCCCCTTTGCCACCTTCAAGGTGGAAGACTTCACCGGCGTGCAGGAGATGATGTGCTGGAGCGACGACTATGAAAAGCTCAAGGAGGTCCTCGCCAACGGCGCCGTGATGGCCTTCCGCGTCCGCGTCAGCAAAGATCAAAAGACCGATGGCAACCGCGTCACCTGCAACAACGCCTCCATCCTCAAACCCAAAGCCGCCAAACCCCGCAACGCCGGCGATCCTGATCCTTCTTTACCTCCTCCACCAAAGCCCCCTGCCCCGCCGAAGCCCATCGTGTTGAAGCTCAACACCCGCCAGCATGACGAAACAGACCTCGAGCGTATCCAGGAAGTTCTCTCGCAGTTCCCCGGCACCCTGCCCGTCTTCCTCGAAATCTCCCAAAACGGCCACAAAGCTCGCCTCGAACTCGATCCATCTTTCCACGTCACCCCCGGCCCCGATTTGCGCCGTGCGCTGACCGTTTGGACCTAATCTCGACGCCATGAAACCGATCCTCGCCATCCTGCTCGCCTTCACGCTCATCGCTTCCGCTCGTGACAAGACGCTCGACATTTACTGGATCGATTCCGAAGGCGGCGGCTCGACGCTGATGGTCACGCCAGCCGGTGAATCGGTGCTCGTGGATACGGGCAATCCAGGCGGGCGTGATCCGCAGCGCATCCACCGCGTGGCCACGGAGATGGCGGGCTTGAAGCGCATTGACCACGTCGTTATCACGCACTTCCACGGCGATCACTTTGGCGGCCTGGCGGAACTCGCCGCAATGCTGCCCATTGGAGCGATTTATGACAAAGGCGTTCCAGAAGGCAGCCCGGATGGCAAACCGCAGGATGCCCGATGGGCGTTGATGAAGCGTCCCTATCTCGATGCCAAAGCTGACCGCCGCGTGACCTTGGCCGCAGGCGATGAAGTGCCGCTCAAACAGGCCGAAGGCAGCCCGAAAATCGTTCTGCGCTGTCTAGGGGCGAATCAGAAATTCATCTCGCCTCCCCCTGCTGCTCCCGCGAACCCATTAAACGGCTCTGTGCCGCCCAAAGCACCTGATCCCACCGACAACGCCAACAGCGTCGTGCTGCTGCTGGAGTTCGGCGACTTCCGTTTCTTCGATGGCGGAGATTTAAGCTGGAATGTGGAGGAGAAACTCGTCTCGCCGGTGAACCTCGTCGGCACCGTGGACCTCTATCAGGTGAACCACCACGGCCTCGAGGTGAGCAACAACCCCATCCTCATCCGCAGCCTTCAACCGACGGTCTCGGTGATGAACAACGGCCCGAAAAAAGGCACCAGCAAGTCCGCCATGGACGCCTTGAAATCGACCCCGACGGTGCAGGCGATGTATCAGGTGCATGAAAACATCCGCGAGGATGCCGAGAATACCGCCGACAAAACCATGATCGCCAATCACAGCGACCTCGGCGAGGGCTGCGCCGCGCATCCGGTGCATTGCATCGTCACTCCCGATGCGAAGAGCTACACCCTCGAAGTAACCTCACAGAAGCATTCGCGCACGTTTCAGACGCGGGTGAGATAGTCAGCGGCCTGCGGGCGTTATCTGCGCCGCATGAAACGCCTTCTTCTCCCTCTGCTACTCACCACTTCCGCCTGGTCACAAAACGCCGCTTTGAAGGCCGGAGCGGCCGCGGTGGACATCACGCCGCAAGTTTTCCCGCTGAACATGCCCGGCGGCTTCAGCGCCAACCTGGCGGAGAAGGCGCATGATCCACTCCACTCGCGGGCGATGGTACTTTCGGATGGTCAAACGACTCTCGCCATGGTCGTGGTGGACAATCTCGGAGCCGGACCGGATGTGCTCGACGAGGTCAAAAGCCTCGCCGCGAGCAAAACGGGCATTCCGACCGAAAAGATGCTCATCTGCTCTACGCACACGCACAGCGGCTCCAGCCTCAACACCCGCACGGAGGCCGCCGCGGCCTACCGAAAGCTCTTTGTCGAAGGCGTGGCGGATTCCATCGTGCAGGCCCATGCCGCGTTGAAGCCCGCCAGCATCGGCGCGGCGGCCCATCCGCTGCCGGACGAAGTTTTCAACCGCCGCTGGTACCTGAAGCCGGGCCAGATGCCGCTGAATCCGTTTGGAAAGCTCGACGCCGTCAAAATGAACCCTGGCACCAGTCCCGACGTGCTCGACCATCCCGCAGGCCCCACCGATCCAGACATCACGGTCATCTCCGTGCAGGATACAAAGCGCATGCAGATGGCAATCTTCGCGAATTACTCCCTGCACTACGTCGGCGGAGCGCCCGCAGGCGAAATTTCAGCGGATTACTACGGCGAGTATGCCCGGCTGATGCCCTCGCGCTTGCGAAGCAATAGCAAGGTGGTCGCCATGATGTCGAACGGCGCCTCGGGTGACATCAACAACATCCCCTTCACCGTCACCCGCCCTCCACGCGAGCCCTTTGAGCAGATCCGCATCGTCGCGCAGAAAGCCGCCGACGCGACGTGGTTCGCCCTGAAGAAGATCGACAAGCATCGCGCCGATGCGCCGCTCGGCATGATGCAGCGTGAGGTGACCTTGAAGTATCGCCGTCCTTCCGAAGAGGAGGTGCAGGCCGCGAAGACGGTGCGTGCAGTGAAGGACAAGGCGGAGATCGAGAAGCTGCCACGTCTGGCGCAAAACTACGCCGGTAGTGTCATCAGCGCCGCCGAGCGGCCGGAGGAAAGCATCACCGTGAAGATCCAGGCCATCCGCATCGGTGACATCGCCGTGTGCGCGATCCCTTTCGAGACCTTTGTCGAGATCGGCCTCGATCTGAAAAAGCGCAGCCCCCTGCCGCAGACCATGATCATCGGCCTCGCCAACGGCCGCCACGGCTACCTCCCCACCCCCGAGCAGCACCGCCTCGGTGGCTACGAAACCTGGATCGGCACCAACGTGGTGCAGGAAGACGCCAGTGTCATTCTCACCACGCAACTGCTTGAGATGCTGGCGGAGTTGAAGAAGCCATGACGAGGATTGGGAGTCACGGAATGATTGACCACGGCCGTCGAATCTGGTCTTCTCCGCCCTATGGGCCTCTTCGACAGATTCTTCGGCAAAAAGCCTGCTCCTTCATCACCGAACCCGCCACCACCAGCGCTTCCTCCGGTTGATCCATCCCAAGATTCAAACCTGATCCGGGTCTTTGACGAGTTCGGACGCGAGCTTTTCGTCCCCAAAGCGGAATGGTTGAAATCGGCGCTGCTACCGAACATCGAAGCGGCATGGAACGATCCCGAGAAACTGGCCAGCTATCTCATCGACGGCCTACAGGGCGGTTTTGGCGCGGAGATGATCAAAGGCTGCTCGAGATTGGCTGTGATCGACCCAAACGCGGAGCGAGGACATGTGCTGCACGCGGCGGCCTTGCTGGAGGCCGGTCGGCCTGACGACGCCGAGAAGACCTTGAGACGCTTCATCAGTTCCCACGGAGAATCAGGGCTGGTACTCACCAATCTGGCCAAGGTTTACAGCAGACGAAAAGAGACTGGCAAGGTGATGGAAACTCTATGGCGAGGGCTTGAGCTCGATCCGAATCAAGAGAACGCGATGGGTTGGTATGAGGTGGAATTTCGGGAGAAGGACGGCACGGAAGCCGGTCTTGAGGCCCTTAGGCGGATCGCCGCTCTCCCCGGAAGTTGGCGTGCGCAGTTGTGGCTGGCCCGGGATGCGCTTCAGCGCCGCTCGCTTGAGGCGGCCTTGAAACACTATGAGCAAAGCCTCGCGAACGCGCCAAATCCCGTGCCTGTGGACCTCCTCACCCAAATGAGCGGTGATCTCGGCAATGCCGGCCACCTTCCTGAAATTCTCAATCTGGCGCTGCCGCATTTCAGCGCCTCCCTCCACGGCATGCAGGTGGGCAACAATCTCATCAAAGCCTGCCTCGACCTGGGTCAACTTGACCAGGCCCGAAGCATTCTTGATGAGCTGTTTGCCATGAAACGCCCTGACTGGAAGGAGGGACTCAGTTTTTGGGATGGCGAGATCGCCAAGGCTCGCCTTCAAACGGAACCAGTTCCTGCCCCGGACCAGATCAAGATCGCCATGCTCGCCATCGAGGGACCGGTGTGGATGAAACCGAACTCGCCAGAGTCGGAGCTTTTTCCAGAAAGCGACCCAGACGGGCCTGGCGTGTGCTTTTTCGTGTGTAGTGTCGGGCAAAACCAGCCTGGGAAGCCGATGGAGCGCCAGATGTCTGACACCGGTGGGAGATTGAGCCGTGGGCTGCCGCTATTTTTCGCCGAGCAAGCCCAACTCTCCACCGACGTGCGTTCTCTCACCCTGATCCCCTGGCTCAGCGGTCCGAGCGGCGGCTTCGTCGTCGGAGGAGCGGCCTGGCCCGATGACCAGATCGCACACCTCGTCCGTCAGCAGGACAAGCCCTCCGACTATGCGGTGGCCTGTCATCTCAAACCAGCAGGTTCCTCCTGGCATGCGGAGGTCAAACTCATCCGCACAATTGATACCGCCACGCTGGGAGTCCTGACCACGGATTTCTCGATCGAGCAGGTCGAAGCCTCGCTGCCGCAGCTTGCCCGCCAGTTGGTGTCTCTGCTGGTTAAGGAAACGGGGGCTGTCTCCAAACCGGTGCCAGCCTTGTATCAGATCCCGCTGAACCAGCACTTCGGACATTACCTCCTGCGGCTTGAGCAATTGCTGGCCGTACGCTGCGGAGGCATGGATGGCGTTGAGGGCTTCCTGAGCGGTGAGCGAGAGATTGTCGATGGCTGCATCCAGCTCTGCCTTCTGGAGCCGGCATCCGTTTCCATTCGCATCCTGCTGGCCCGAGTGCTCCTGGCGATGAAGAAAGCCTGCCCAGCCGTGGTGAAGGAGTTTGCCGACAAGATCCGCCTGCTACAGACGAAGCACCCGTTCCAGGGCGCGGAACAGGGTGTTTTGACCCGCCTGTTCGACGAGGCGGTGGCTTGACTCGCTGCTTTCCTGCCCGTAACCAGCGCCATGACCGACGCCGAAATCCAGTCTGCCATTCTCGACATGGGCCGCCGTGCCCGCGCTGCCTCGCGGGCGCTTGTGAACCTCACGAGCGACCAGAAAAACGCCATTCTGCATGCGATGGCTGACGAGATCATGGCTCGCCAAGACAGCATCCTCGCGGCCAATGCCCTCGATTTGGGCAGGGCGGAACAAAACGGCCTCTCGAAGGCCATGATCGATCGTCTCACTCTTGATCCGAAACGCCTCAAAGCCGTGGCCGATGCCGTGCGTGAGGTGGCGGCACTTCCTGATCCGGTAGGCGAGCTTTTGACCGATTGGACACGTCCGAACGGCCTGCATATTCGCAAGCTGCGCGTGCCCATTGGCGTGATTGGCATCATCTTCGAGTCACGTCCGAATGTGACCACGGATGCGGCCTCGCTTTGCTTCAAGACGAGCAATGCCACCATCCTCCGGGGCGGTTCGGAAGCCATCGACAGCAATCGCGCCCTCGCCGCTGCGCTTCAGGCCGGAGGCGAGCGTGCCGGACTGCCGGCCGATAGCATCCAGCTCATCCCTTTCACGGATCGCAGCAGCGTGGAGCACATGGCGCGGATGGATCAATTCATCGACCTCATCATCCCTCGCGGAGGCAAAGGCCTCATCGAGAAGGTCGTCTCCACCGCCCGCATGCCGGTGATCAAGCACTACGACGGCGTCTGCCACGTCTATGTGCATGCCGATGCCGATTTCGACATGGCGGCAAACATCATCGTGAACTCCAAATGCCAGAAGCCCGGCGTGTGCAACGCTCTGGAGACCATCCTCGTGCATCGCGATGCCGCAGCAGCCTTTTATCCCCTCGTCGGCAAACGTCTCGCCGAAGCCAAGGTGGAGGTGCGTGGGGATGAGGAGGCCCTCGCGCATCTCGGCGTGCCTGCCCAAGCGGCCACGGAGGAGGATTGGAGCACCGAGTATCTCGACCTCATCCTTTCCGCGAAAACGGTCTCAGGCCTCGACGAGGCCATCGCGCACATCAACCACTACGGCAGCCATCACACGGATAGCATCATCACTCGCGATGCCGTCGCCGCCGCCCGCTTCCAGCACGAGGTGGACAGCGCCGTGGTGCTCCACAATGCCAGCACCCGCTTCAACGACGGCGGCGAGTTCGGCTTCGGCGCCGAGATCGGCATCTCCACGGATAAACTCCACGCCCGCGGCCCGATGGGCCTCGCGGAGCTTTGCAGCTACAAATATATCATCGCCGGAAACGGGCAGGTGAGAGGCTGATCGCACTCACCCTGCCGGGAGCAACCTCGCCGCGATGCCGCGAGCGGTGTCGGTGAGGCGACTTTTCTCCTCGGCGCTGAATTCGTAGGGCGTGAGCTTGCCAATGCCGAGCGTGCCACAGAGGCGGGCACCTTCATCGAGGACCGGAACGGCGAGCGAACCCTGCACATGCGTCTGCTTGGCGCCTGGCTTGGCCACGCCAGAGGTGTCGGTTTGCAGATTGCACAGTTCGACGGGTTCTTTGCGCTGGGCGGCCGCACCAGCGATGCCCTTGCCCACGGGAATGCTCTGGATCACCGGCATTAGTGCCTCAGGAATGCCGCGATGGGCGACGAGCTTCAGATGGCCGTCAGCAGGATCCAGCCGGTGCAGGGTGCCAGTGGTGCAGCCGAAAGACGAGATCGTTTGATCGAGAAAATCGCTCCACGAAAAAGGAGAGGCTTGGTTAATGGACATGGCGCGCGTTATTTGAAGGTAGGAATTTTCGTTGAGGCAGGAATACGAGACCTGTATTCTAGCCTATACTGCCTCATGAAAACAAATTCCTGCTCCGCCATTTTTGCGGTTCTCTTGCTTGCTGCTGCCTCCGCCAGCGCCGCCAACCCACCCAAGGCACGGCCCGGCATCATCGCAAAGTCCCACTACCACGATGACAAGTCCCACACCGAAAGCGTGCATGACATGAATGTCCGCGAGCTGGAGGAGAAGACCTTCGACGCGAACGGCGTGCTCACCATGCGCAAGCACTACCTGGTGAATGAAATGGGCCAGCCCACGCAGGGCAATCTCTACGATGGAAAAAACAACCTCGTGGCCCGCTCCATGGTGATCTTTGATGCCTACAATCGGGTCAAGGAGATGCGCACCGCCAATCTCCAGGGAGAAGTCTTCCAGCAGGTGCTCTACGAGTATGACGCTGCTGGCAAGCAGTTGAAGCCCAAGGTCATCAACTTCGAAACCAAGGCTCCCACCTTCAAAGCGGCCACGATTGATTTCACCAAGACTATGCCAGCCCCCGATCAGCCGCAGGCCGTGCCTCAGGGTGCTGCCGTGCAGCAGGGCGCTCCGATCTATGCGCCGGGAGCCGCTCCTCAGGGCACCGGCGAGGAGGCACCGAAGAAGAAATCCTTCTGGAAGCGTCTCTTCGGCGGCAAGGACAAGCAGGAGTAACACCACTCACTCCATCCAGAGCACATTCAGCTTGAGCCTCGCAGCCACGGCGCGGCCTTTTTTCGGCCCGAGCACGAGCAAGGCGGTGGCATAGCCATCCGCGAGAGCGGCGGAAGCATGCTTCACACTCACCGAGCGCAGCGCATGGGCCACCGGCCTGCCGGTGCGTGGATCGAGCACATGAGGATAGCTTTTCCCTTCATGCTCAAAGTGCTGCCGATAGATGCCGCTGGTGGCGAGGCAGGCGTTTTCGAGGCGCAGGGCCTGCATCGGTTCATGCGTGGAAGCCACCGGCATCTGCACACCGACGAGCCACGGCATGTCATCCGGGCCATGACCACGGGCGAGCACCTCGCCGCCGAGTTCGAGGAGGTATTCATGGGCTCCAGCGGCTTCGAGACGCTTCGCGAGTTGATCGAGCGCCCAACCTTCGGCGATGGCCGAGAGGTTCAGCAGCAGCAGTGGATGCTTTTTGCGCAAGGCAGGAGGTTCATCGCGGATGTCGAGCAAGGGCCAGCCACAGTGCTGGCGGGCGTTTTCGATCTCGGCATCGCTAGGAGGCACTTGGCGTGATCCTTTCGCCCCAAAGCCCCAAAGGTCGATCAGCGGGGCGAGAGTGATGTCGAGAGCGCCATCTGTGTCATCGGCGATGCGTTTGGCGAGCCGAACGAGCTCGATGATCTCCACCGGCATGCTCTGCCATTCGGTGCTGGTGGATTCGTTGAATCGCGACACGGCGGAATCGGGCCGCCAGTGCGAGATGAGGCCCTCCCAGCGGTCGAGATCGGTTTGCAGCAGCTTTTGAAACTGAGCCGCCGAAGAGGCTTTCAAAGTCCAGGAGGTGCCAAAAGCCTTCCCATAGGTTTCATGCGATTTTTCACAGCTCGCGAGCAGCAGCGTCCCGCACAAAAAAAGGGCGCGGATCGCTGAGGGAGGCTGCATGAAGGCGAGTCTAGGCCACGTTCCAGCCACCTCCATGAAAAACTCCGCCTCGCTCTCCCGCCGTCGTGCATTGAAGACGCTGTTTTGCTCCAGTGCCGCCCTCGCTCTGAACGTGCGCACTCAGGCCACCGCCGCTCCGGCTGCTGGAGAGCTGAATTTCCTCTGCATCGGTGATTTCGGCACCGGTGGAGCAGATCAGAAGAAGGTCTCCGCCGCGATGCAGGGCTTTGTTTCCAAGGCTGGCATCAAGCCCGATGCGCTCTGGATGCTGGGTGATAACTTTTACAGCAAGGACAAGTCGCCCGAGGGCTTCACCACGAACTCACCGCGTTGGAAAAACGAGATCGAGGACATGTATCCCGCCGCTGTCTTCCCCGGCCCGATGCATGCCGTGCTCGGCAACCATGACTACCACGACAACGCAGGCGGGCAGGATGTGCAGCTCGCCTATGCGAAGAAGCCGGGCGTGCGCTGGCACCTGCCGGCGAAGTGGTATCGCCTTGATGCCGGTCCGGTCACCTTCCTTTGCCTCGATAGCAATCTACCCGCCGTCAGCGGATCGAAGGACAAAAAGAGCGGCAAGCCGCGTGCCTCACTGAGCTCGGCGGAGGAGGCGGAGCAGCTCGCGTGGTTCAAAGCAGAACTCGCCAAGCCTCGTGGCACCTTCACCATCGTCGCCGCGCATCATCCGGTCTATTCGAACGGCGATCACGGCGATACCAAAGCCATCATCGAGCAGTGGGACGGCCTGCTTCAGGATCACAAGGTCCACGCCTACATCTGCGGTCACGATCACGACCTCCAGCACCTGGAGTTTGAAGGCCGATTCACCTCCCACATCCTCTCCGGCGGCGGCGGCGCTAAGACCCGTCCGCCCGAGACCGACCGCAAAACGCCCTTCTTCAAGCAAACCCACGGCTTCACCCACCTCGCGGCGTCCGCCACCGAGCTGCGTTTCACGCACTACGATGCCGAGGGTGCTCAGCTCCACACGTTCACGAAGAAACCAGATGGCAGCGTGAAGATCGGATAAGCCATCTCACCGCTTCCTCAGCAAAACGATCCGCGTCGAGCCATACGAACGGTCCGTGAGCAGCTCCCAGACCGTCGCGTCAAACACGGGCGGTTTGGGTGTGGCGAGCGATTCGAGCAAAAGATGGCCGCCGGAGGGAAGAAGATGCGGAAGGGCTTCGACAGCCATGAGCGAGGCGATGAGGTCTTTATCGCCGGGATGATGCGCATAGGGCGGATCGGCAAAAATGAGGTCAAAGGCAGGTTCGGGAGCTTGGAGCGTCTCGACGGTGCGAAACACATCTCCCACACGCACGGTGGCACCTTCGAGGCGGGTTTTCGCGATGTTTCGACGGATGACATCACAGGCCCGGCGATCCTGATCGACGAGCATCGCGGTGGCCGCGCCACGGCTGAGGCATTCGAGGCCGAAGGCTCCAGAGCCTGCGAAGAGATCGAGCACCTTCGCATCTGGCACCACTTCGCCGAGCATGGAAAAAATGGCCTGCCTCACGCGGTCTTGCGTAGGGCGGGTGACGGTTTTGGGGACTTCGAGCGGGATGCCGCCTGCGGTGCCGGAGATCAGACGCATGGTGATGAGAGCAGAGAAAAAATTCAGGGGGTTGGACGGTGCGAGGAGGTGGGAGCCAGCATTTTAACACACACCCTGCTCCCGCTCCTCACGTCGGAACTGCTCCATCTCCCGGCGCAGCGGCTCCCAGTAGGCACGGTCTTTGGCCTGCTCGGCGCGGACTTCGGCGTCAAGCGCGGCACGCAGCGGCTCCAGATCGTCCGCGAGCGCGAGCTGCAGCAGCGGGCGCGTTGCTTGCAGGATGACGGCTTCGGCGGGAAAGCGCCGGCAAAGGTCTTGAATCAATTCGGGGGAACGTGCTTCGGAAAGCCAGAATTCGATCCATTCAGATGCCGCATGATCCACATTCTCACGATGATGAATCGCGACCAGCAACTCAATCACCGGCCAGTCCTTGTTGCGCTGGGTTTTCTTGGCATGAACCAGGTCTGGAACGCTCAACAGATTGTATTCAGCCCCCGAGTCATCGCCGAAAACAGTGCGTCTCTCCCAGAGCCTGTCGAAGCTGACGAGTTCACGCAGCTTTGTCATCACATCGACACGCAGCCCCTCGACGCCATTCGCCTGGCATCGGAAATGAACCGCGTGCCCGCGTGTCAACACCTCCGGGCTGAAGCGGGGGATGGCAATGCGCTCGGCACCGAGTTCGGCCAGTGCTTGATGCAGCCGCTCGAAGTTTGCGTCATCGGCCAGCAGAACAAAGTCGATGTCCTTGCTAACTTGCGCCGCGCCGTAAAAGACGCACGCCTGCCCTCCCATGAGCAGCGCCTGCACGCCATGCTTCTGGAACGTCAAAAGGACTTGTCGGATCGGGGTCGGGATCAAGGCTACCTCCCATGGTTAAGTATTGGGCGAAGAGCTCCTCGCTGCGCCGGAAACGCTCCAGAGGAGTGAGGTTCACCCACTCCTTCCATTCGTCCGGCAGTTGCTCGTAAGTCATCGCGGGCGGAGATTGGCACAGGAGCGAAGCGGCGGCAAGGGAGCGTCTCGGAGGGCTTTTCTAATCGCGGGCCTTCAGCACGGCGATCATGTCGAGCTTCTTCAGCATGCGGCTCACGACGATGAAGGAGGCGGTGGCCGCAGCGAGCACGACGAGGACGGCCTGCGAGTAGGTGAAGAGGCTGATCTTGAGAGGCAGGCGCACCGTTTCCGTGCGGAGCTGCGTGATGATGAAGGTCGCGAGGCCTCGGCCAAAGAGCAGCCCGACGGGCAGCGCCGAGAGCACCAGCAACGTGAGCTCACCGAGCAGAACGCCAGCCACCTCACGCTGCGTGAAACCGACCACTCGAAGCGTGGCGAGGTCACGACCACGCTCGCTAAGGGCGATGCGGGCGCTGTTGTACACGACGCCGAAAGCCACGATGATGGCGAGGGTGAGGTAGAGCTTGCGGATGATGCCAATGCTTTGACCGGTGGTGCTGCGAAAGGCTTCGAGCTGGTCATCCTTCACCAGCGTGATGGCGATGCGCGGCGTGTCCTTCACCTCCCGCATGAATTCACTCCAGCGCCGCATATCCACCGCCAGATAGGCACCGCTCACAGTCTCGCCCTCATGCATGAGGCGACGCAGCGCGTCGATGTCCATGTAGGCTGCCACACCGGCGAAGTCTTCGAGGAAACCACGCACCGGCACCTCGCGGGTAGCCCGCTGACCTTCGAGCGCCTGCACCTGGATCACCTCGCCAATGCGCACGCCGAGGATCTCACCGAGTTGTTTGGACATCACGATGCCTTCCTCCGGCATGACGATGCGGCGACCCTGATCATCAAGCATGCGATTGAGCTCCGCATCACGCGGCATGCCGGTGATGGCGAGTTTTCGCGAGTGATGACCATGCCTCACACGGGCCTGCACCGCGCGGATCGGCTCCGCCCGCTGCACGCCGGGCAGATGCTCCAGGTCGTGAAGGGCGCTGCCACTGCCTGGCTCCGCCAGAAACACCACCGCATCCTGCCGCTGCACGTCATTCCATTGATAGGTGAGCAGGTAATCAATGCTATCCGCCATCGAACCCGGCAGCACCATCAGTCCCGTGGCCAACGAAAGCCCCGCCACCGTGAAAATGGCCTGCAGCGGCCTTCGTTCGATGTTTCTCAACGCCATGCGCAGCCCCACGCCGAAGCATTTCGTCAATCCGATGCGCTCCAGCAGCGAGGGCTTGAAATCCGCCGGAGGCTCAGGTCGCATCGCCTCGGCCGGCGGCAGCTTCACCGCCATCCACACCACGCTGAGCACGCCCACCACGCTTGCCGCTGCGCTGATGACCAAAGCCATCCCCCAAGCACTGTAATCCATGATGAAATCCAGCGCCGGGAAGCGGAAGAACAGATCGTAAACGCCCAGCAACTTCCCACCGAACCACCGGCCCACCAGGCCGCCCGTCACCGTGCCGATCACCACGATCACCAAGGCGTAGCTGAGGTAGTGACGTCCCACCTGCCACGAGGAATAGCCCAGCGCCTTGAGCTGCGCGATCTGCTCTCGTTGCAGCCGCACCAGCCGGGCGAGCACCGCATTCACCATGAAAGCCGCCACACTCAAGAAGACCACTGGATACGCATACGACAGCGCCCGCACGACCTTCAGCTCATCATCAAGCCGCTTCGCACTCGCGTGATCCGCCCGCGTGTAGGCCCCTTGAGCGCCGTAATCCGCCAGCAGGCGGTCTAGCTCCGCCATCACCGGCCCCGCAATCACGCCCGGAGCGAGGTCGATGCAGAAGTCGTTGAAGGCCCCATCCATGTTGTAAGGCACGGCGATGGACCGCTCATTCATCCAGAAGACGCCGTAGCGTTTGTTGTCCGGCAAGGTTTCACCGGGTCTCGCCTCGAAAACGAACTCCGGGGACAAACCAATGCCGCAAACGCTAATCTCATCGCGCCGGCCATTGATGATCGCCACCAGCCGATCTCCGAGGCGGAGCTTGTTTGCCACGGCGAAGGATTCACTCACCACGGCTTCATTGCGTGCATCGGATCTCGGCATGCTGCCCGAGCGCAGAAAGACCTCGTTGAGGATCTGCGGTCGGTCATCTGGCAAGGACACCAAATGCGCCGTGGCAGGCTCGTCGATGCCTTCGAGGTCCAGCGTGGCATTCACCACCACCCGCGTCTCCACCGCCGCTACGCCGGGCAGGGCGGCCATCCGGTCCGCCAGCGATTTGGGTGCCCGTTTCAGGCTACCAAACACATCCGCGAGCCTTTGACGCTGATAGTAAGCATCCCGGGTGCGTTCCAACGTGAGGATGATGCTGCGAGTCATGATCATCATCGCCAGCCCGCAGGCCATCACGAGGCTCACCGCCACGATCTGTCCCTTCATGCGACCGAGGTCGCGGAAGAGCTTCAAATCGAGCGGCGTGAGCATGGCGGAGAGGGCGTCTTTACATCACACGGATGTGACGGAAGTCATCCCATCTTTCCAGTTCACAAAGCGGCACCGCCTGCTACGCTCCGCCGCGAATTCCGCTCTCCCGAGGAATGAAAAACTTACCCACCGCCTTTCAGCGCAATGCGCTTTGGACTGCGATCACCGCGCTCTCGCTCACGGTGATCGGGGCACTGGCCGTGGGACTCGTCTATCTGGCCACGAGCGTGCTGGCCTTCCTCCAGCCCATTCTGGTGCCCTTCGCGGTGGCAGGCGTGCTGGCCTATCTTTTGGAGCCAGGCGTGAAGTGGCTCGAAAAGCGCGGCCTGAACCGCTCGCGAGCCGTTTTGCTCGTCTTCGCTCTTTTCAGCCTTTCCTTCGGCGGACTCGTGTGGTGGATCACGCCGAAGCTCTGGTCGCAGGCCGCGAATCTCACCAGCAAGGCACCCGTTTATACCGTGAAGGTCCGCGATGCCGCCGTGGACCTCTCCAAGCATGTCGAGGAAAAATATGGGGTGACTCTCATCCCTCACGAGGAGCTGAAAAAAACCGTCGAAAGCCCCGCCGAGACTCCTGCGAATGCGGCGGACGCGGCTGATTTCGATCTGAAAAGCTTCCTCACCGGCGATTGGGTGCGCACGACGCTGCCGGTTGTTGCCAAGAACGCGTGGAACTTCATCAAAGCCGGCTTCGGCGGCTTCCTGGGCGTGTTTGGCTTCATGCTCTCGCTCATGATCGTGCCGCTGTACCTTTACTACTTCCTCATCGAGAGTGCGAAGATCAAAGAGGCGTGGTCAGACTACCTGCCGCTGCGTGCCTCCTCCTTCAAAGACGAGGTCGTGAGCTGCCTCACCGAGATCAACGGCTACCTCATCGCCTTCTTCCGCGGCCAATTGTTTGTCAGCGTGCTCAATGGCATCGCCACCGGCATCGGACTCATGATTGTGGGCCTCGATTTCGGCCTCCTCATCGGCCTGGCCCTCTGCGTGCTCGGCATCATCCCCTATCTCGGCATCGCCATCTGCTGGCTTCCTGCGGTCGTGATCGCTGCGGTGCAAGGCGGCAGCGCTCTGATCCCAGGCGATCCCTGGTGGGCCATGCCTCTCGCCGTGACAGCGGTGTTTGTCATTGTGCAGCAGATCGACGGCTTCTTCATCACCCCACGCATCGTGGGTGAAGCGGTGGGCCTGCATCCAATGACGGTGATCGCATCCGTGCTCGTGTGGGCACTGCTGCTCGGCGGCCTGCTCGGAGCCATCCTCGCCGTGCCGATGACCGCGAGTGTGAAGGTTTTGTTTCAACGCTACATCTGGCGTGCCCGCATCGCCCCGCGCACGGTGGGCGGTGCCCGAGAGCATTCCACGGAGGCCACACCATGCTGATGAACAACCACGAATCCCGCACGCCAGGTGTCATCTTCACTGGCATGTGGCGCTATAAACCCTCCCACGGTGCCGCAGGTGCGCTGCTCTGCGCCGGAGGCTGCATCTTGATCGCTCGCGTGCTGCTGCTCTTCTTTCAGGAGCAGGAACTCTCACCCGAGAGCATCCGCCATGCCGCTGGACTCTTCCTCGTCGGTGGCCTGCTTTTTTACATCGGCACCACGCTGTTCTTCTCCCTCGTCACCGGCTACGCCAAGCGACTGGTCATCTCTGAGGAGAGCGTGCGCTACGCGAATGCCTATTTCCATTGGCGGCACATTCTGTGGATCGATGCACGGCTCAAAGGCGGCACCTACCAGGTCTTCATCCGCCGCTCACGCGGTCTTTTCCGCCAGCGCTGGCTGAAAATCGACGACGGCCTCTCCGAGGAGCAGCGTGAGAAGCTGCTCAAGCAGCTCACCGAACGCGTGCGACCTCGTTTTGATCATCTGCGCATCGGCGATGCACCGCACTCCGTGATGGAAAGCCGCGAGCTGCCCACCCCGCCCGCACCGGGCACGATTCGCACGCCTTGACCCTCCTGCTCGCATGCGAAACGTCCTCCTCGTCTTCCTCGGCGGTGGTCTCGGCTCCGTGGCCCGCTACCTCACCGTCCTTGGCGTGAACCGCTGGCTGCCTCAGAGCCAGTTTCCGTGGGGTGTTTTCACCGCGAATGTGCTCGGCAGCTTCGTGCTCGGCTTCCTCTGCGTGTGGCCGATGATGCGAGTGCAAAACACCGCAGTATGGCTTCTTCTCACCACCGGCTTTCTCGGTGGTTACACCACCTTTTCCACGCTCACCGCGAACACCTGGGAGCTCTTTGAAGGTGGCCACGTCACCGCCGCCCTGCTCAACGCCCTCGGCAGTCTCGTCATCGGTATCGCCGCCACCGCACTCGGCTTCGCTTGCGGACGCTGGTGGCATGCGTGAAAGCCGCCATCGCATGCCTCCACCTCCCGTCACACGCACCGGCCTCGCCCGCGCCTTATCCAAGCTCGGCTTCTGCTCCCGCAGCCGCGCCTCGGAGCTCATCCGCATGGGCAAAGTCAGCGTGAACCGCGTCGTGCGGAAGAATCCCGAATTCCCCGTCATTCTCGGCAAAGACATCCTCGTCATGGATGACGAGAGCATCAATGCGGCGAAGCAGGTCTATCTCATGCTCAACAAACCTCGTGGCCTCATCACCACGGCTTCCGATGAGCAGGGACGCGACACCGTTTTCACCTGCTTTGAGCACGCCAAGCTCCCGCACCTCTCCCCCGTGGGCAGGCTCGATAAAGCCAGCGAGGGCATGCTGTTCTTCACCAACGACAACGTGTGGGCGGATGTCGTCACCCATCCAGACACCCATCTCGACAAGACCTACCACGTCCAGATCGAAGGTCCTGTGGATGAGACTCAGCTCGCCCGCCTTCGCCGCGGCATTGAGGACGACGGCGAAAAACTCGCTGCAAAAGCCGTGAAAGTGCTGCGCACCGGCGAAAAGAACACCTGGCTCGAATTCATCCTCGACGAAGGCCGCAACCGCCACATCCGCCGCCTCCTCGAAGCCCTCGAATTCGAAGTCCTCCGTCTCATCCGCGTGAAAATCGGCCCGTTGGAGCTTGGCAGCCTCCCCAAAGGCAAATGGCGTGAACTATCGAAAAACGAAGTGGCAAGGCTGCGAGGCCTGAAAGGGGAATAAAACTCACCGCACCTTCACCGCCGTCATTTTCTCCGAATCACGGGCATACAAAACACCATCCGCGTAGGCAGCATGGCTGCGATGGCGCAGGCCGAGGATCTGCGTGGTGCTGAGGAGGTCGAACTTCTCAGGCGTGGCCTTCACGATCCATAGCTCACCACGCTCGGTGACGATGAGGAGCTTGTCCTGCACACGGATCAGCGTGCCACCGGGCACGGTATCGGGCGCTTCCCATTTCACGCTGCCATCGGTGGAGGAGATGCAGCGGAGCTTCGAGCCGCTCTCCTGCCTGCCGTGGAAGCCGTAGAGATGGTCAGCATGCCAAACGGGTGTCGAGTAATGACAGTCGAGAGCTTCGGTTTTGTTCCAGACGTTTGTGAAGCGCTTTTCGGCCGCTTTCCATTCCCACACGCCGCCACCGACATCGTAGCTGGCGGAGAAAAACAGCCGACCTGGACCGCAAGCAAGCGGTGTGGCCGCATTCACACTGGCATCCATCTCCGCACGGAAAGGTTCATCTGCCAAAACCTCGCCGCTGGCGACGGTGACGAGTGAAAGGCCGTTTCGCGTGAAGAAGGCCGCCACGCTGGCATCGCCGGGAACGAGCACGCCCGCTGCATAGCCCGCCTCATGCTTCGTGGCCTTCCACACGAGCTTTCCGGTCTTCGCATCGAGGGCGATGATGCCCGCGCCGTCACGCCCGCCAACGTTGAGTAGCACTTTGCCATCCGCCACGAGCGGTGAGCAGGCTCGACCAAAGAAACCCTGTGGCGAGCCAAGCTCCGCCACGGTATCGAAGCTCCACACGAGCTTCCCATCAGCGGCATCGAGCGCCTCCACGCGGCCTTCGGGACCATGCGTGAAGACTTTTCCATCCACCACGGCCGGCACGGCACGCGGGCCATTGTCGAAGCCAAAGGTATCGCGGTAATCGGTGGTGTAGGCGTGACGCCAAATCGTCTCGCCCGTGGCGGGAGAAAGAGCTTCGGTGATGATCTCATCGCCGAGGCGGTGGCAGATGAAAACCTTCCCATCCGCCACGACGGGACCGGCGAAACCGCTACCGAGGTCCTTTTTCCAAACCCGCTCCGCTTCTTGAGTGCCGACGATGGCTTTCTCGGATTCAGCGGCGGAGCCATCGCGATTGGGACCGAGGAATTGCGGCCAGTCCGAAGCAAAGAGCGAGGTGCTGAGCAGGAGTGGAAGGAGTTTTTTCATGCGGTAGCGGGAGACACGCGGGTATGCTCGGACTTCATCGCCACGCCCGTGAAGTAGGGTGCCTCGACCTGCACGATGCGCGGTGTGCGGCTGGGGGGAATGTTCACGATATGGATAAGGTCCGCCGCCTCGCTATCGATCTCGCGAAGCACTTCCTTGGCCTCCGGCGAGCCGGTCGGCAGCATGGAAAGCTGCGCCAATCGACGCTCCTGCGCTTCCTTCCAATCCCGCAGCGGCCGCAACCTCGCCTCGATGACGCCGAGATCATGCCGTGCCCGCTCCAAGCGGCGATGCAGCTCTTCCATCGGCGCCGCGTTGGCTGCTTGCAGCTCCTCACGCCGCGCACGCACTTCCGCGAGCCGCCGCGTTTCGCTGGTGAGCTCGTCCTTGGTGGATGCGAGCGAGGTCTGAACCTCGGAAAGACGTGTTTCCACCTCCGTGAGCGCCTTCTCTTGAAACTGCCGCTCCTGCTGCAATCCGGCGATAGCGGTGCTGTGCTTCGTTTGCTGCTTTTCGGCTTCCGCGAGTGCTTTGCGAAGGGTGGCGAGCTTTTCCTCCGCCTGAGCAAAACCTTCGATCTGCGCTTTCAAAGCCGCGAGCTGCGTCACCGCAGCCTCGACCTCGCAGTGATGCTTGGTTTCGAGTTCCGCTGCCTCACGGACCTGCCGACGCAGCTCGGCGAGACGCTGTGTTTGCTCCTGCTCCTGAGTATTCGATGCCGCGAGACGGCTTTGCACACTGGCGAGGGATTCCAGCAGCGGTGCGATGGCGGCTGCCTCACGAGCACGCGCCTCTCCCTCGCTGATCTGGCGACGCATCTCGGTGAGACGGGTCTCCTCGCTGCTGAGCGTCTGCCGGAGTTGCTCAAGACGTTGAGTTTCCTCACGCTCGCGGGCGCTGACGGCATCGAGTCGGCTTTGAACGCTGGCGACGGATTCTTGAAGCAACTGCGCGGCGGCGGCCTCGCGGGCTTGAGCTTCCGCATCCTGCGTGAGGCGTTTCAGTTCCGCGAGCTTTGCCTCGGCCTCACGCTGGCTGTCCTGGAGGTGGCGGTTCTTGGTTTCAGAGTCGCGTTCACGAGCGATGGCGCTTTCGAGTGAGGCCTGCGCCGTGGTGATGGAGGTCTGAAGTTGCAGCAGCGTGGCGGATTTGCTTTCCAGATCCCGCCCGAGCTGCGTCATGGTGGCCGCCTTCTCCGCGTGCTCCGTTTTCAGCCGCTCGACCGCCGCCATCCAATCCCGCTGACTGGCCTCTGCCTGCTTCGCAGCGGCTTCGAGGAGAGCGAGGCGGTTTTCCGCCGCGTGAAGGTCCGCCGAGGGAATGGCCTGCGGCTCAGGCGGCGGTGTGGCAGGCGGCAGCGGAATGCGCCGCGTGCCAGCGGAGGTCTTTGTTTTAGACTCAGGCACCGGCAGCGGCACCGCCGTGGCCTGCGTGCCTATTTCGAGGTCCAAAACAGCCTGCAACGGCCCAAAGGCGAGCTTGTCGCCCTCAGCCAGCGTTTGCTTGGTGACCCGCTGACCGTTCACGAAGGTGCCCGTGGCCGAGCCGAGGTCATAGACCTTCACCGAGCCATCGGAACGAAGAAGGATCTCCGCGTGATGCGCCGAGAGCCGGGCGTCATCAACGACCACATCGTTATCCTCGGCACTGCCGACCGTGAGCTGGTCAGCAAGCGGGACGACGATTTCCTGAGCGTCATCGAAGACAATGGTGAGTTTCGGCATGGGGTGGGAATGAGAACGCGGGATCTGTGCCAATGGCGCAATGTCACCTGTGATCGTGATGACGACAAGAGGCTATCTCGACCGCCGTCTCAGTCATCCTGTAAATACGAGAGCTTCATGCATCGAGACCGACCTCACGGACCACGCCCCTGCCGACCTTCGACTGTTCGATGGAAACAAGGGGCCGACAGGCATTGGCTGGAGCCCGTCACGTTCCTTACCCCTTCGCGTTACTTCGCCTCCGCCGCGCTTCGCAGCAGCTCCTTCAGCAGCAAGTCGTCGGAGTTCGGATAGCGGATGTCGTCGATTTTCCACTGCTTGTTCTTCAACTGCTGGAAGCGGAAGGAGATCATCTGGTCCTCACCCGCGTTTTTGAAGGTCACCTGCACCACGGCCTTGTCATCCTCGCCGAACTTGGAATCGCCACCCCAACCTGTGTCCATGATTTCGAAGTCCGTGATTTGCGGATCCTGCGATCCGTAGAGCGGATCGAAATCAATCGTGCCCACCTCGCCATCCGCCTTCACCGCGTCGTTCCAGATCAGGTTTGCGAACTCCTTCGTGAAATAGCTGTCCACCACCGCCCGGTTCTTCGTCTGGAAAAAAGGTCCCTTGCCCGCCTTCTGCGCCGCGTAGAGTTTTTTGACGATCACATGCGGATCCAGAACCTTGGCCGGAGACTGCGCAAACGCGGACGATGCCATGGACAAGACCATGGCGAAAAACAGAAGTGAAATTCTTTTCATAAAGCGTCCGCTGACTAACAAACCGTCGAAGCGATGCCAAGCGAATAATCCGTTGCCTGTCTCGATCTCCCAAGCTGGAGAGCGGGGAGTCCTTTTCAGAACTTCGGAAACTTCATGCCCGGAGGCAGTTTGGGCATTTTTCCACCGCCGCCCATGCCGCCGAGAAGGCCACCGAGGCCGCCCATGCCACCACCAGCGCCGCCACCCATCATGGCATTGGCCATCTGCATCATGGCACCTTGGTTCTTCATCATCTTCTTCATCATCTCGAACTGCTTCAAGAGCTGGTTCATCTCCATGACGGGACGCCCGGCACCGTTGCAGATGCGCTTGCGACGCTGGCCGTTGATGATTTCGGGGCGGGAGCGTTCCTTCGGCGTCATCGAGAGGATGAGAGCCTCGGTGTGCTTCATTTTTCGCTCGGCGTCGTCATTGCTGACCATGTCCTTCATCTTGCTCATGCCGGGGAGCATGCCGAGAAGGCCGCCGATGCCGCCGCCGGAGGTGAGCTTCTTCATCATGCGCATCTGGGAAAGCATGTCGTTGAAGTCGAATTTGTTGCTCTGCATGCGCTCGGCCATTTTCATGGCCTCCTTCTCGTCGATCTCCTCAGCGGCTTTTTCGACGAGGCTGACCACGTCACCCATGTCGAGGATGCGCTGCGCCATGCGGTCGGGGTGGAAGACTTCGAGCTGCTCGATCTTCTCACCGACACCGAGGAACTTCACGGGACGGCCGGTGACCTGTCGCATCGACAGCAAAGCACCGCCGCGAGCATCGCCATCGAGCTTCGTCATGATGAGGCCGGTGATGCCGACGGCTTCATTGAACTTCTGCGCGACGCTTACGGCCTGCTGACCGGTGGCGGCATCGGCGACGAGGAGCGTCTCGCTTGGCTGCACGATCTCGCGGACTTTTTTGAGCTCGGCGAGGAGTTCCTCATCGAGGTCCTGGCGACCCGCGGTGTCAAAAATGGCGACGCCGGAGCCTTGAGCCTTGAGCCATTCGAGCGCGGCCCTGGCGGCCTTCACGGGATCGGTTTCACCGGCGGCAGGCGCAAAGACGGGCACGCCGATCTGCTGGCCGAGCACCTGGAGCTGCTGGATGGCGGCAGGGCGATACAAATCGAGGGCGAGGAGCAGCGGGCGTTTGCCTTGTTTCTTGAGCCAGTTGGCCAGCTTGGCGGAGGTGGTGGTCTTACCGGCACCATTGAGGCCGGTCATAAGGATGCGCTGCGGCGGATCGAGGCTGAGCGGGGCGGCTTCGCCGAGGATCTTCACGAGTTCATCGTGGAAGATTTTCACGATCTGCTGGCCGGGCGAGACGGTGCGCAGCACCTCAGAACCGATGGCCTGCGCCTTCACGGTGGTGACGAGGTCTTTGGCGACCTTGAAATCGACATCAGCCTCCAAAAGGGCCATGCGAATGTCCTCCATGGCATCGGTGACGTTGGATTCGCTGATCTTGGCCTGGCCGCGGAGCTTCTTGAAGGCGAGTTCGAGTTTTTCAGTGAGGGAGGAAAACATGGGCGGCGGATCGTGGGCAGATTGGGACGCGGGGCAAGGTGAATGACGCTGGCAGCTTGTCTCGCCCCGCAAAGACCATTATAAAGCGCGGCATGAAAAACCTCTTCCGACTCCTCACCGGGCAAACGGCCGTGCTCGGCTATTCGAGAGGCCGCTCCGGCGGCATAGGCTGCAATCCGCGCATCGCGATGGGCCTTTTGTTCATCGTGGGCACGCTGCTTTATCACTGGCTGGGCACGACGGAGTATCAAAACGACTTTACCGGTCGCGTACAAAAGCTGGCCCTGGCCACGCCGCAGGAAGAAGTGGCCCTGGGGCTGCAATCCGCGCCGCAGATGATTCGTGAGATGGGCGGCACCTCGTCCGATGCGCAGGCAGTGGCGAAGGTGAAGGCCGTGGGCCAACGCCTGCTGACCTCCACGGCGGCGCGGCAGACCTCGTATCGCTTTGATTTTCATCTGCTGGCGGATCGCGTGACGATCAATGCCTTCGCCTTGCCGGGCGGGCAGATTTTCATCACGGAGGCGCTCTTCCGCAGGCTGAAAAACGAGGATCAGCTCGCAGGTGTGCTCGGCCATGAGATGGGCCATGTGGTGGGCCGTCACTCGAACGAGCAGATGGCGAATTCACGCCTGTGGAGCGGCCTGGCCCAAGGCGTGGGCATTCTCGTGAGCGACGGTCACAACAACACGGGCGCTCATTTGGCCCAAATGGTGGCGCAGTGGAAGGTGATGAAATTCAGCCGCGATGATGAGCTGGAGTCCGATGCCCTCGGCGTGCGTTTCATGCTCCAGGCGGGTTACCGGCCTGAGGAACTCATCGGCGTGATGGAAATCCTCGCCGAGGCTTCCGGCGGCCGCAGTGGCAGTGATTTCTTCAGCACCCATCCCGCACCCGAGAACCGCATGGAGAAGATCAAGGAGGTCATCGCCCGCGAAAAGGCCGCCGTGCGCTGAACGAGGGCAAAAAGAAGGCTCCGCGAGATGCGGAGCCTTCCGAGATCAGATGCTTGAGCGGCGGTTTACTTGCCTTTGAAGGTGTCGTGGCAGGCCTTGCAATTCACGGCCTTCTTGAAGTCGCCGGAGTCAGCCTTGTTGGCCTGCACCTTCTTGATGCCAGCGATGAGGGCTTGGCACTTTTCCACCCAGACGGCCTTCGGGCCTTTGGCTGGCGTGTCGGCGCACATGTCCTGGTAGGCCTTGAGAAGCGTAGCGAGATCGGCATCCGTGGCCTCGCCTCTGCCGACCTTCTTGCAAACGGCGTCCTCGGGCTTGTGAAGATCCTTCATGATTTTTTTCGTGGCATCGCCAGCGGAGGCTGTGGCGAGGCTGGCGGCAATGGCGAGGAGGGTGAGGGCTGTTTTCTTCATGAGTTATGCTGAGGGTATGATGGATGACGTGAGTTTTTGCGCGTCGGCGCGGATTTGAGCGCATCACACCGGATTTGTTAAGCAAAAAAAACGCCTAATCGGGCAAGATCAGGCGCTTTTTCGATGGAGAATGGGCAGAGGAGGTCAGTTCACGCGGCCGAGGTAGGTGCCGTCTTCGGTCTTCACGCTGACCTTGTCGCCAGGGCCGATGAAGAGAGGGACCTGCACGCGGAGGCCGGTTTCCATGATGGCTTCCTTGTAAACATTGTTGGCGGAATCGCCCTTCACACCTTCGGGGGACTCAGCCACGGCCATCGTAACAGAGGCGGGGAGTTCGATCCCTGCGACGACATCGTCAGCGAGGAGGATCATGTACTTCTGGCCTTCGATGAGGTAGTCTTTTTCTTTTTTCACCATGTCCGAGCCGAGGAGCACGTCCTCGAAGGTATCGGGGTGCATGAAGTGGTAGCCATCACCGTCCTTGTAGCTGAACTCGTGCTGATCGCGGGAGAGGTTCACGGAGTCGAGGGACTCGTTGGAGGTCATGCGGAGGTTGTACACCTTGCCAATGGTGATGCTGCGGATGGACATCTGAACGAAAGAGGCCATACGCGGGGGCGTCTTGAGCTCGAAATCGGACACGACACAGACGTCGTTGTTGTAACGGACGGCATGTCCTTTGCGAAGGTTGATGACAGGTGTGGAGGCCATAGGGGCGCGTCATTTGTCGAGATATGCCGGGAATGCAAGCTCGGAGAACTGGGTCGTAAACTGGCCCGGACGGGCGGCGGAACTTCCCCTCATCCAAGGCAGCGGAGGCAAAAACAGTTGTTTAATATGGTTTTTATTGTTAATATATTAAATTCAGATGCTCACTTCCCCCTCCAAATCCTCAACCTCGGCCCTCGCTACTTTGTGCGGCTCCCTCCTGCTGGTAGCTGGGATCGCTCGTGGCGACCTCGTGACGGAGTGGAATAGCCAAGCCCTTTCCGCCATGCGCACCAGCACGGCGGCCCCCTTTATCAGTCGTGATCTGGCCATTCTCCATGTGGCGATGTACAACGCCTCCGAGAGCCTGCGGAACACCTACAATCCTTACAGCTTCGGCAGTTACGCCGGCTCAGCCCCGATGTCTGGCCCAGCGGGAGCTTCGCTGGAGGCGGCCATGGCCTCCGCAGCTAACACGATCATGCAGAGCCTGTATTCTGGCTCCTCCGGCACCTTCACCTCCCTCTATAATAACCAGCTCACGAGCATCACCGATAGTCAGGCCAAGACCGATGGCATCGCGTGGGGCCAATCCATCGCGAATGACATCCTCGCCTGGCGCTCCACGGATCTCTCCAGTTCGGCAGCGGGCACGACTTACACCCCGGTGGGTACCGTCGGTTACTGGAATCAAACGTCTCCAGCCCCTGCCCTGCTCCCCGGCTGGGAAAATGTGGGCACCTTCGCTGTCGCGAGCACCGCGTCCTACGTCGGCGGACTTCCCGCAGGCACTCCGGCGGCCTACTTGGCCTCCGTGCAATATGCGACGGACTACAACCAAGTGAAGGATCTCGGCTCCTCCGGCAGCCTCTCCCGCACATCGGACCAGCTCACGCAGGCCTATTTTTGGTCCGCGCCGGATGGTTCCGTCAAAGTCCCCGGCATGTGGAATCAGCTCGCTCAAAGCATCAGTTCCAGCGCTGGCCTCAATGTCTCTGATTCCGCCCGTCTCTTTGCCGCGCTGAATGTGGCGATGGCGGATGCGGGCATCGCCAGCTTCGCCGCGGCCTATGACTCTGAGTTCTGGCGGCCGGAGACGGCCATCGCCAACGGAGGAGACGTGCTCTTTGATACCGATGGCAATCCCAGCACCGAGGGAGACGGAGCCTGGCAGCCTCTCATCAGTTCGCCTTCCTACCCCGAATACTATTCCACCACCGCCGCATTCAGTGGAGCTGCCTCTTCCGTGCTCGCTGGTTACTTTGGCGATACCTACGCCTACACCCTCGGCGGTGATATTGACGGCAACGGCACCAACGACATCACCCGCATCTACTCCAGCTTTAGCCAGGCTTCCACGGAGGCCAGCCTCAGCGGCGTGTATGCTGGCACCCAGTTCTACACTTCGGCCGCCGATGGCAGCGCGATGGGCACTCAGATCGGTGAGTTCGTCTCCCAAAACATGTTTCAGAACGTGCCGGAACCATCCGGTGCGCTTCTGATGATGCTGGGACTCGGCTGGCTGAGTGGCAAACGCCGCCGCGCTTAACTCAAAGGCCACTCAAAACATCTCTCGCATGCCTTTTGAGGCATCCATGAACTCCCGCACGAAAGGCGCGGCCCATTCATAGCCGTGCGCCAGCAGTGCCCACCACAGGATGCCATTGAGCACGATCATGAGTGTCACCGCTACCTCGGGCCAGCGGGGCCACACACGCAGGTAACCATGGTCATCCGCCTTCGGGCTGAAAATCGGGTGCGAGTAGATGGATACCGCCCCGCGCCAGAGCAGCGGCGGGAAGATCAAAAAACCGAGGATGATCCAGCCGAGCACCACGCTTCCACGCTGATCCTTGGGCACACGGTCATAGTCCCGATAGCGCACCGTGCGACGGCGTGGCAGGAAAGAAAGACCGCCCCTTTCAGAAGGAGCCGCATTCTCAGCCGCCACCGCGATTTCCATCAGCGAGGCCACCGGCCGCCATTGCTGCTCACCATCGCGCATCACCAGATCGCCGTGGGCGATGGAGCCATAGGCCAGGAAGTTCCGCAGATCGTCCAGGGTGCATGGACCCAGCGTCTTCTGGCCTTTGGCGATGTAATATGCTTGCGACACGGTTCGGGAGGGAGCGTAAGGTCTGAGAATAATCGCAGTCATGTGTCTCGTGCAATAGAAGTCATTTTCGGATGATCGGACCTTCGTCAGGCCTTCATCATCAAGGAAATCCAAGCACAAAGCATGCCCGCCGAACACACTTCACGGCACGATTTCCACCGGCGTGCCCACACGCACCTCGTGGAAGAATTTCTCCGCCATGTGACCGGGCATGCGGATACAGCCATGGGAGGCCGGGTAGCCGGGCAGGTAGCCCTGGTGCATGCCCACACCGCTGTAGATGCGCATGAAATAATACATCTTGGCCCCATCAAACTTCCCGCCCGGCGGGCGAGGGTCTTTGCGGTTGTCGATGTTCGTGGCGAGGATGTTTCCCCATTCGTCGATGTAGTCGCCGTAGATCGAGGAAAGGTGATCAACGTCCTTCTCCATGATGCGATAGCGGCCGGGGCGGGTGTCGTAGCCTTCAGAGCCTGATGAGATCGGCGAGCCGCCAGCGAGCTGGCCGCCTTTGAAAAGGTACACCATCTGCTCGCTCAGCGAGATCATGATGGAGGGCTTCCCACGAAACTCATCCGCATGCCAGAAGGACCCGTCGTGATCGAGGCGCAGCAGGCGTTTCACCTTGCCCGTCACGAAGCGCGTGGCCTGCGGAATATCCCCCGTCACCACACGGCGGGCAAAATGGAAGCTGCTGGAGCCCGCCGTCTGCATCGTGGTGCATTGGGTGAGCAAAAAGGACAGGCAGAGCAGGCCGAGGGCGCGTCGAGGAAGCATGCGGCCACGTTCTTGCCGTCCGACACGCCCCCGCGCAAGGCGCAAAACATCCACCAGCTCTCCGCAGGCGCAGGTTGTGGTTGCAAACCTGCCCCATGCGGAAAGAAGGATGCTCTCCAGCCGCTCTTTCCTTCTCGCTTTCCCGTCCCCCCTTTGATGCCGTCACGGTTCACACTCCTTTTCCTCATGCTCCTGCTCAACGCAGGGGCCGCTCTGCCAGTGGCAGCAGCGGGAGAGGAGGCACGGCGCATCATCTGGCAGCCCGTGCAGCGGTATTTCATCCGCCGCCAGGGCAGCGAGCAGCCGCCCCAGGGCAAACGCCGCCTGAACTCCTTCAATGCCTACACCCATCTCGGCACCGATTTCGGCTTCCATGGCCCCGCCGAGCACGAGATCGAGTGGGTCACTGACGAGGTCAAAATCCACCTCGGCCAGCAGCCGGATACCTGGGCAGGCATGTGGCACAGCCTCGCCGGCCAGGCCCGCCATGCAGATCAGGTGCTCGATTTCGCCCGCCCCTTCCCCGCCGCCATCGCGGACCTCTGCCAGCCCCGCATCAGCCAGATCATGCTGGAGGCTGGCGGCCATGGCAGCATCAAAATGGAGATCAAGAATGCCGCTGGAGCCATCCTCTGGGAGCGCCTCACGCCGCTCGCAGGTGATAAGATGGTGATGAGCGCCTACCCCCTGCCCGTCGAGCAGCTCCACGCCGCCAAAATCCTCGTCTGGACCGCTGAACCCGGCAGCGAGGTCACCGTCCGCGGCATCCACCTCGGCATCGAGGTGCGGGACATGCCGCGTGATCTTTACTGCTTCTCCGCGTCCTACGCGAAGCTGCTCCGCTGTCACAACCTCCACAGTGGTTTCACCCGAGATCGTGCGCACCTCGATGAGGGTGCCTTTGAAAGCCTCGCCGCCACCGGCCTCATGCTGCTCGCCACCGCCGCTGCGGCCGATCCCGAGCTCGACGTCGTCACCCCGCAGTTCGCCCGCGATGTGGTCGGCAGCACGCACGAGGCCGTGCAGAGGCTCAAAAAGGCCCGTGGCCTGCTGCCGCACTTCGTTTGGAAACTCGGCAGCGAATACCTCATCCACCCCAACACCGAATACAGCACGGTGGACACCGCCATCTACACCCAGTGCGCCCTGCTCGCCCAGCGCATGCTCGGCATGGAAAAACAAGCCGCCGAGACCCTCGCCCTCATCCGTGGCATCGAGATCGAATCCCTCCGCTTACCTTCCGGCCATCTCTCCCATGGGATGGATCACGACGGCACCCGCCTTCTCCCCCATGGCTGGCGGGACTGGGGTGGTGAGACCGCCCTCGTCCAGATCATGCAGCGCTTAGCACGCCCCGGCTGCCCCGTCTCCCCTTCCGATCGCCCCGGCCGCGCCTGGCAGGGCACCGGCTTCATCCCCGAGATCCAAAGCCTCCTTCACCCTGATTTTGACCGCGATCAGGCCGATGCCCTCGACGGCGTGCATTGGAAACCCGTGCGCCATCTCATGCTCGGAGCCCAGCAGGCCTATTTCCCCAAAGCCATGCCCAACAGCCCCGCCGCCCGCCTCGGCATTCACGGCCTCTCCGCCGGTGAAAATCAAAATGGCAATGCCTACCACGTCAGCGGCGTCGATCTCACCGGGCAGACGCTCATCCACCCGCACTACATCCTTATGAGCGCCACGCTCGATCCCGATCCAGCCCGCGTGCTCGGCCTCCTCGAACGTCTCGAAAAAGCTGGCTACTTCCCCCCCTGGGGCCTCGTGGAAAACCTCACCGCCGATGGCAGCAGTTACCTCCCCATGAACGGCGCCTTAAATGCCGGTTTCGAGGCCCTCGGAGCCTATCACCTCCTCGCCAAAAACCGCCGCATCACGGATACCATCCACGAAGCTAGCCGCCAGTGCCCCGAAATCCGCCAAGCCATGCATCTCTATTACCCGGATGCCGGCCCAGCCCAGTGACGACCGTGTAAAAACTGTTAATTGGTTACTTTTTCGTCACATTCGCCATTTCCCTTGCTACCCCAGCCTCAGCGTGGTGAGCATCCGCCCCCACCATGACCACCCTGCTCCCCTTTCTCGCCGCTCTTTCCGATTCCAGTCGTCTGCGCCTCCTCTTCCTCGCCCAGGAGCATAAAATCACCGTCGCCGAGCTTCGTCCCATCCTCGGCTTGGGCGACAGCGAGCTCGCCGCACACCTGAAGCAACTCGTCGAGATCGGCCTCATCAAAGCAGGCAAAGGCGGCACCCATCTCAAACTCAAGCACAAGCACGCCGCCCTCCTCGGCAAGCTCTTCGCCCACTTCAAAGTCGGCACCAAAAAAGACACCCAGTCCCAGAGCGACGCCAAAAAGCTCCACGATCTCCGCCACAAGAAACCCGCCAAGTCGGCCAAGCCCACCAAAAAAGCCGCCGCCAAGAAAAAGGCCGCGAAGTGATCCCTCTTGGTGAGCAGTGAAGATGGTATGCATTCGCTGACGAGCCTGAACAGCTCAATGGACTCCCGGAAACCATGACACTCCGAGGCTTCCCGGTGCATGCCGATCTGCCGACGAACGAGTGAAGACAAAATCATGTCGGGCAAAAATCATCAGCGTGGCTTGATGCCCCATGATTTCACCCTCCCTGATTTTGTCTTTTCCTTACCCTGGAGAACGAGGAAGCGGACAAGCTGGAGATAAAATCGGCAGCCAATCCGAACCAGTAACTAAGGCGCCTTGACGAGAATTCTGAGCTCAAGAATGTGCCTGTAGATCTGAAACACGTTCTGGAGGAAGCCGATGCCACGAACTCATGAATGCGAACTTTTTGTCAGCTAGTTGCAGCCTGACCCTTGCCCCCGTCTCCCATTAAATATTCTATGAAATTGACTAAATTACGTTTGGTTTGGTTTGTCGTTTCAATGGTGGCAATAGTGTTGGTTATCTTCAAGGAACCAATCCTAGACTTCGTATTAACCGACACAGAGGAGACGCTATTCAGGGCTTCGCAGAGTAATGGTGGGCAGATTGAGGTGTCTGTCAGAGAGTCCAAGCGCGGCTTCTTCTTTGATGGAGGGCATGGTTTCAGCCTTGGTTCATACAAGAGATCGTACGAAGTCATTTTTAATCATCATGGGCAAAACATCGACTGGCGAGGCATAGGCGTGCCAATCATCCTACAGGCAGAAAGGACAAAGTGTTACTTAGCAACATTTGATCGTGAGTCCGATTCTTCGAAAGCAACATTTAAATGCTACATTTGGGATGAATCGTGGAAGCCACTCCAGCAGTGTGACTTCCCAAAACATTTGGCACTCAACAATTTGGTTAAGTTTGGTGCAAATCAAACTAGCTTGCTAGGTGATGTACGCTTCCGAACATCGCTTTTGGCCAAATTTTGGTTCTGCATCTCCAATGGAGTGCCTTACTGGGAGGTGTCTGATTCAATGATGGAACCAAACTTCATCGCTGAATTTCAAGAGAAATGGCTAACAAGGTGAAGGGAAAGCAGTGTAGAAACGGCCTCTCGCTGCAACTGCGTGACAACCAATCCCCAGCTCGTCGCGGGAAACGGGGTCAGGGTGGTTCGGACCGGGCACATGGGTGACATCAGGTTCCCGACAGACTCACCTCAAGCGAACCAGGTCGAGCACCGCTGCCCAGCCGCTGGGGAGCATCCGCAGAACAGCCTCGTGTTCGCGAACCGTCCACTCAAGCAGCCTAACACCGCGAGTTCTGGAGCGCAGCGAAAGCAGCCGAAGGCAAAGGAGATAACCGCAGAGATGAATTTCTGAGGCTTTCTCTGCGGTTATCCACCCTCTCGCGGTGCCTCCTTCTGGATTTCGACTGAGTCACCGAATCCACACGAAAGGCTTCGGCGTCTCCAAGTTCAGTGAACTGGCCCGACCAAATCGACAAAAGAATGGGGACAGAAGAATGGCTTGATTCTTTTGTCCCCATTCTCCTGTCGAACCGGATCTCCGGCCTTCCGGTTCCTGCCTCCCCCATGTCAGGCAGACACCGCGAGTTCTGGAGCGCAGCGGAAGCAGCCGAAGGCAAAGGAGATAACCGCAGAGATGAATGTCTGAGGATTTCTCGGCCACTCGCCATCGCCATGATTGGGCTGGTAAAAGATCGTGGGTAAAAGATAAGACTTCAGATCTCTGGCATCTTTACCCCGAATCTTTGACCATCCATCAGGCCTCAAAGAGCAAGCCGATGACCGCCTGGAGTGGGTTCGGATCGTCGATCACCTCCGCGTCCATGGGAGACTTTCCTGCGATGCCAGATGAGATCACTTCCCGATGCACCAGAGGTGCTGGTAGCTGCGGATGAAGAGGTGGCCGTCACTCACGGCGATGGAGGCGATGATTTTTTCACCGAGCGTGTTGGTGGCCAGCAGCTCATACTTCGGGGCGGCTTTGAAGACGAAGCAGTCGCCGCCTTGGTTCGCCGCGTAGAGCTTTCCATCGGCACTGAGCACGAGGGAGGACCAGTTTTGGCCGGTGGGGCCGGGGCCTTTGGCGCGTTCGTTGAAGACGAGTTTGCCCGTCTGGATGTCGCGGCATTCGAGGATGCCGCCATCGGTGAGGATGTAGTGATGGCCTTGATACACGACGCCGCTGCCGATGCGCTGCTGAACCTTAGGCTCATGCCACACGCGGTTTTTCTCCGTCACATCGCCGCTACCGCCGGGCCGGATCGCCATTGCGGCACCGCCATAACCGCACATGGCGATCATGAGGCCATCGGCAAACACGGGCGAATTGTACACCAGCTTCGTGAGGCCTGCGCAGGTCCACCGTTCCTTGCCATTCATCGGGTCAAAGGCGCAGGCACGGCCAGGGTAGGACATCAGCAGCTCCTCATGATCACCGATCTTCCGCAGCAGCGGATCACTCCACGAGCCAAGCCAGTTTTTATTGCCCGACTCACCGGAGTCACCGCCGGGCTCGTGGTATTCCCAAAGCGTTTTGCCGGTCTTTTTATCGAATGCATACAGGACGGTCTTCGCGCCGGGACCAAAGTTCAGGAAGACGCGATCCCCCGCGATCACGGGCGAGGTGCCATTCCCCCAAATGTGATGCTGCTTGCCGAGATCCGTGCGCTTCCACAGCTCTTTGCCATTCATGTCGTAGCAAAACACACCGGCGGAGGCATGAAACACGATCACTCGCTCGCCATCGGTCGCCGGTGAAGCGGCGCAGTAAGGATTTGTGGCATGGGTGAGCTCCTTCTCGCGGTAGATCGTGCCCGCGTCCCAGAGCTGCTTGCCAGTTTTCTTGTCAAAGCACAGCAGCAGGCGCTTTCCTTCCTTCTCGATGGCCTGAGTGAGGAAAAGCTTCTCGCCCCAGATCACCGGCGTCGAATTGCCCCGATCCGGCAGCTTCACCTTCCAGGCCACGTTTTCTCCTGCGCTCCACGTTTCCGGCAGGTTCGATTCGCTGCAGGTGCCATCGCCCTTCGCGCCGCGCCACATGGGCCAGTGATCGGCCAAAACGGCCAGGGAGGTGCTGAGCAGGGCGGTGAGAGTCAGGATCGTCTTCATGGTGAGGGAGCCAGAACGAGCCGCGCCGCGCTGGAATGTCATTTCAGGCTCAAAAGGCTCGTCGAAGCCGAAGAAATCGCCTGCGCATTCATCCGCCTCGCGCATGATGCAGGACCCCCCGAATGTCCGAAGCGCCTCAAGCCCGTCCGCCCTCCAACGGCAAGCCGCCGTGGGAGGCCAAGCGCCCACCACGCGGCCGCGGCCTGCTGCGCCGCCTCATTACCCTGCTCATCGTGGCCGGATTGATCGCCCTCGTCGTGCAGGCCATGCGCCCACGGCCCATCGAGGTGGAGGTGGGCGTGGTCAAACCGGGGCCGCTGACCGTTTTCGTGAGCGAGGAAGGTAAGACCCGCATTCGCAATCGCTACATCGTCGCCGCACCGGTGGGCGGCAGCATGCAGCGTGTGAGTTTGAAGCCCGGTGATGCCGTGAAAGCAGGCGAGACCATTCTCACCCGCATCGAGCCAGGCATGGCACCGCTGCTCGATACCCGCAGCAAGGCGCAGGCCCAGGCCCGGGTGGATGCCGCCACCGCCAGCCGCAGCCGGGCGCAGGAAGCTCTCGAAATGGCCCGCACTGGCCTCAAATACGCCCAAGCGAATTGGGATCGCATCAAGACCAACATGGACAAAGGCACCATCAGCGAGACGGACCGCGATACCTTTGAGCGAGAGGCGGAAATGAAAGCCCGTGAAGTCCGCGCCTCCGAATTCGCCCTGCAAGTGGCGGACTTCGAACTCGTCCAAACCAAGGCCGCCTTGCTCCAACTCGAAAAGCCCTCCGAAAGCGGTGCCGTGATCGAATTGAAAGCGCCCGTCACTGGCCTCATCCTTCGCGTCCAGCAGGAGAGCGCCACCATCATCGCCCCCGGCGCTGCCATTCTCGAAATCGGTGATCCGACGGATCTCGAAATCGAAGCCGAGATCCTCTCCCGCGATGCCGTGAATATCCAACTCAATGCCGAAGTGACCATCGAGCAATGGGGCGGGGCACCCGCGCCTGGCCGCGTGCGCCGCATCGAGCCTGCCGCCTTCACCAAAGTCTCCGCCCTCGGCGTCGAGGAGCAACGCGTGCTTGTGCTCAGCGACTTCAAAGAGCAAACGCCCGCTCTCAAAGCCCTCGGGGATCGCTACCGCGTAGAAGTCCGCGTGGCCGTGTGGAAAAGCGAGGAAACCCTGCTCGTGCCTGCGGGCGCTCTTTTCCGCGTCGGCAGTGAGTGGAAGGCCTTTCTCTTCCATGCAGGCAAGGCCAAGACCGTCACCGTCGAGGCTGGCCGCACCGATGGAAAACTCACGCAGGTGCTCAGGGGCCTCGAATCCGGCGATGAGGTTCTTCTCCATCCACCGGATAGCGTCGCAGATGGCAGCGAAGTAGTGAAACGGTAGGCTGGAACCCCACGCGGCAGCTTTTCCTCTCGACACAACGCGGCCCGGCGTGGACGATTACCGCACCATGCGCCTCTCACTCCGCACGCTCCTCCCTCTCGCCGCCATCCTGCTTTCGGCTTCCTTTGCCATCGCCCAAACGGCCGATGGCACCGATAAGCCCGATGCTGACGCCGCCAGCGCGGCCAAAGAGGCGCTGCAAAAACTCTTCGCCCCTTCGAACTCCGCCGAACAACTCGCCGAACTCGCCAAAGAGGCCAACAAGCTCGGCATCCCTCGCCAGCAAATCATTGAGGCGAGACTCGTCTGGGGCCTGCGCAATCAAGACACCTCGTTTTTGGCGAAACTCCTCCCCGAGGTGGAGGTCCTCGCCGCAAATTTTGACCCCGCTCAAGCCGCTGCGATGCCGAACGCCGAAGCCATCCAATCCTTTGCCTCCTACATTCGGGCGCTCAAGGCTCAGGAAGGCAATGATGCCGAAGGCTTTAAGAAGCACATCCTCGAAGCCATCTGGCTCCAGCCCGGCCAGGCCACTGTCTTCATCCAGGCCATTGAAACCATACGCCGCGCCGAAAAGATGGCCGCACTCACCGTCGATATGAAGCTGCCCATCACGGATTCCATGGGCGAAGCCACCACGCTCGGTGATGTCGTCGCGGGCAAAAAAGCCATTCTCATCGACTTCTGGGCCTCCTGGTGCGGCCCGTGCATGCAGCTCATGC
>JBILVU010000213.1:0-7157 GCA_044370285.1 Prosthecobacter sp. | reverse complement strand
CATGCCCTCGCTCAAAAAGAAGGGCGAATCGCTTCCCGCCCACGGCATCGTCGTGGCCGCGATGAACAAGGACGATGAAAACGCCCTCAGCATCGCCGAGCGCATCCGCAAGGAGCAGGACATGAAAATCCCCTGGCTCATCGAGCCGGCCGAGCGCCCCTTCACCAAGCTCTTCGCCATCGACAGCATCCCCCGCATGATCCTCATCAGCCCCGAAGGCAAAGTCCTCTTCAACGGCCATCCGGAAGACCCCGCTCTCTGGGCGGCCCTAAAGAAACTCGATGCCAGCATTGAGGAGGCCCATTGAGACGGCCTCCGGGCACTCGAATCTCGGAACTTCCACCACCTTCCGGAAAGCCCCGGCGGCTCTGCCCGTATGTTTGCGGCCCCAGACGCACCAAAAGTGTTGCCTAGAAATTGGCTCCCGCTAAACTGCGCCGCTTTACCCGTCACCGGGCACCCAACCACCGACACTCGACCCCGACAATGCCTCCCGCCTTCCTGCTTCAAAATGGACTCATCCTCTCCATCGCCCTCGCTGCGGTGGGACTCGTTGTGGCCCTGATCCTCATCCGCCAAATCCTCGCCGCCTCGCCGGGGAATGCCAAAATGCAGGAAATCGGCGGTGCCGTGCAGGCCGGTGCCAAAGCCTACCTCAACCGCCAGATCATGGCCATCGTGCCCATCGCCCTCGTCATCCTCGCGGCCATCTGGTATCTGCGAGATGCCGTGACCGCCGTCGGATTCGTCGTCGGTGCCGTCTGCTCCCTCGCCGCCGGTTACATCGGCATGATGATCGCCGTGCGTGCCAACGTCCGCACCGCCCAGGCGGCCTCCGTGAGCAGCCACTCGGCTCTCAAAGTGGCCTTCAATGGCGGCGCGGTCACCGGTCTTCTCGTCGTGGCGCTCGGCCTGCTCTCCGTCGGCGTTTTCTACATGGTGGTCAAAAGCATGCACCCGGAAGGCAAGCACGCTATCGACTCGCTGATCGGCCTCGCCCTCGGTAGCTCGCTCATCTCCGTCTTCGCCCGTCTCGGCGGCGGCATTTACACCAAGGCCGCTGACGTCGGCGCTGACCTCGTGGGCAAAATCGAGCAGAACCTCAACGAAGACGATCCTCGCAATCCCGCCACCATCGCCGACAACGTGGGCGACAACGTGGGCGATTGCGCCGGCATGGCGGCGGACGTTTTTGAAACCTACGCGGTGTCTTTGATTGGCGGCGTCCTCGTCGGCACGCTCACCGCCGGTGCGGAATCCGTGAATGCCGCGGTGATTTATCCCTTCGTCCTCTGCGGCCTCTCCATCATCTCCTCCATCATCGGCATCGGTTGGGTGAATATCGTCAAGCAAACTCCCACCACCTCCCTCGTCTGCGGCGTGGCTGTTTCCGCTCTCATCAGCGCCGGACTCTTCTGGTGGGCCACCAGCTCTGTCTTTGGAGCCACTGTCATGCTCAACGGTGTCAGCGTCGCCAGCAGTGCCCTTTTCCAATGCACGCTCATCGGCCTCGTCCTGACGCTGCTCGTGGTGTGGATCACCAATTACTACACCAGCACGCACCACAAGCCCGTGCGACTCATCGCCAAGGCCTCCGAAACCGGCCCTGCCACGAACATCATCGCCGGCATCAGCGTCGGACACCACGCCACGCTGCTGCCCGTGCTCGCCATCGCCGCGTCCATCTGGTGCTGCTTTGAACTCGCGGGTCTCTATGGCATCGCCATCGCGGTCGTCTCCATGCTCTCGCTCTCCGGCATCATCATCTCTCTCGATGCCTTCGGCCCCATCACCGACAACGCGGGCGGCATCGCCGTCATGAGCGGTCTGCCAGAAGATGTGCGTAAAATCACCGACGAGCTCGACGCCGTGGGCAACACCATGAAAGCCGTCACCAAAGGCTATGCCATCGCCAGTGCCGGACTCGCCGCCATGGTGCTCTTTGGCAGCTATGTGGAAGATTTGCAGGCCTTTATCGGACACAAGGTCGCCTTTGATCTCACCAACCATGAAGTCATCATCGGCATGTTCATCGGCGGTCTGCTGCCCTTCCTCTTCACCGCCTTCTGCATGAGTGCCGTCGGTAGCGCCGCCGGAGCCGTCGTGATCGAAGTCCGCCGCCAGATCGCCGCCAAGCCCGGCATCCTCAATGGCACGGAAATCCCCGACTACGCTCAGTGCGTAGGCATCGTCACCAGCGCCGCCTTGAAGCAGATGATCCTCCCCGCGCTGCTGCCGCTCATTTTCGTCATCGGCATGGCCTACGTCGGTATGCACGCCCTCGGTGGTGTGCTCATCGGCACCATCGTCACCGGTCTCTTCGTCGGCATCTCCATGACCGGAGCCGGTGGAGCCTGGGACAACGCGAAGAAATACATCGAAGAAGGCAATCACGGCGGCAAAGGCAGCTTCGCCCACGCCGCCGCTGTCACGGGCGATACCGTCGGCGATCCTTACAAAGACACCGCCGGCCCGGCCGTGAACCCCATGATCAAGGTGGTGAACATCCTCGCCATCCTCATCATCCCCATCATCTTCAAGAAGTAGTCCGCGAGCCCTCTCGCGGTGCATTCCAGGCGAAGGACGCGAGTCCTTCGCCTTTTTTGTTTTCTACCCATGAACGCCGCGAGTGATTCGGGATGCACGAATCCCGTTCAGTGCTCCTTTCCGGCTTCCATGACCCTCCAAATTCCCGATTACCCCTTCAAAGCCTTCATCTTCGACTGCGATGGCACGCTCGTGGATTCCATGCCGCTGCATTACATCGCGTGGTGTGAGGCACTGAAAGCGCATGGAGCGCAGTTTGAGTTCACGGAAGAGTTCTTCTACGGCCATGCGGGCGTGAAGGAGCAGGATGTGGTGCGCATCCTGAATGAGATGCACGGCACGAACATCGATCCCGTGGCCGTGGATGAGACGAAGGCGGAGATTTTTCATCGCCGCATCACCGAGGTGCTGCCGGTGGAGCCGGTGGCGGCCTTCGCGAAATCGGTGGCGGGGCGTTTCCCCATCGCTGTGGCCTCGGGAAGCGCGGAAGACACGGTGCGAGGCTGTTTGAAGGCTACCGGGCTGATTGACCTCTTCGAGATCATCATCACGCCGAAGGATGTGCGGCTGGGAAAACCGGCACCAGATATGTTTTTACTGGCAGCGGAGCGCATGGGCATCGCCCCGGCGGATTGCCTCGTGCTGGAAGATGGCAATAGCGGCCTGAAGGCGGCGGAAGCAGCGGGGATGCAGGCCGTTTTCATTCCACGCACGCTGCGCTGAGAAAAGATTGACGTTTTGGCACGCAGTGTGGTCTGATGGAGCCCTCAAACCAACAGTCCACCCATTCTCATGCTCAAAGAATTCAAACAGTTCATCCTCAAAGGCAACGTCGTCGATCTCTCCACCGGTGTGATCATCGGTGCCTCCTTCGGGGCCATCGTCACGGCCTTCACCAAAGGCATCGTCGAGCCGATTCTCGGCGTCTTCGGCAGTGGAGCCACGCCGGATTACAAAATCAAAATCGCCGAGAAGACCGCCGAGGTGATGAAAAAGAACGCCGCCGGAGTCGAGGAGAAAGTCACGGAAGTGGTGCCCGTGCTGCTGGACATCGGCGGGATCATCGGAGCCGTCATGGGCTTTCTCATCACCGCCGCCGTGGTGTTCTTCATCATCGTGAAGCCTGCCAACAAGCTCATGGCCCTCATGAAGAAGGAAGAAGCCGCCGCGCCACCTCCCGCTCCAGCCGCTGACATTGTCCTCCTCACCGAGATCCGCGATCTGCTGAAAAAGTAGCTCGTTAGTCCATCCGACCTCTCTCCGCAGATGTCGGCGCTTGATCTCGCCCCTGTCCTGATTCAGACCTGCATCTACCATGTGGACCCCCATCAAGACCTTCACCGACATCAAACTGGAAAAAACCAGCGACGGCATCGCCAAGATCACCATCAACCGGCCGGAAGTGCGCAATGCCTTCCGGCCGCTGACCGTCCGGGAGATGCTGGAGGCCTTTGACATCGTGCATGAGGACCGTGACGTCGGCGTCATTATCCTCTGCGGAGAAGGCCCCCTGGCCTTCTGCAGCGGTGGCGATCAAAAAGTGCGTGGAGAGGCCGGCTATGTGGGGGATGACGGCGTGCCCCGCCTGAACATCCTCGATGTGCAGCGGAAGATCCGCACGTTGCCAAAGCCCGTCGTGGCCATGGTGGCTGGTTATGCCATCGGCGGCGGGCATGTGCTGCATGTCGTGTGCGATCTGAGCATCGCCGCCGATAACGCGAAGTTTGGCCAGACAGGCCCTAAAGTAGGCAGCTTCGATGGCGGCCTCGGTTCCAGCTATTTGGCCCGCATCGTGGGGCAAAAGAAAGCACGGGAGATCTGGTATCTCTGCCGCCAGTATGATGCGCAGCAGGCCCTGGACATGGGCCTTGTGAACAAGGTTGTGCCACTCGCTGAACTAGAAAATGAGACGCTGCAATGGTGCCGCGAGATGCTCCAGCACTCGCCCATGGCCCTGCGCTGCCTCAAAGCCTGCCTCAACGCCGATTGCGATGGTCAGATGGGCCTGCTCGATCTCGCCGGCAATGCCACGCTCCTTTATTACATGAGCGAAGAAGCCCAGGAGGGCAAAAAAGCCTTCGTCGAGAAGCGGAAGCCCGATTTCTCGAAGTTCCCGCGTTATCCCTGATGCACATGCGCTCCTCGTTTCTGCTCCTGCTGGGCTTTTTGAACTTCGTGACCTTGGGCCACGCGGACACGTTGGACGCCATCACCTTTGCCACTCAACCGGGCAAGCTCTTCATCCCCGTCCATGAAGCCATTGATGAACTCGACTGGGAATTCGTCCGGGATGCACAATGCCACGTCACCCGCCTAAACACCCTGGAACTACGCCCCGGCATGCTTCGGCAGTTGGTGGATGGCACGGAACTGGTCAGCACCGAGCAACTCGCCACCGCAGGGGCCGTGGTCTCGACCATGAACGCCGAAGGAGAGGTGAAAGTCGGCGGCTTCTTTCATGGCTTCACACTCCGCGCAGGAGCGCAGCGGGTGGAGGTAAGCCTGAAAAATCAGCGACTCAAAGGCTGGCAGGGAAATCGACTGGTGATCGAGACGAAAATCAGCTCCGGGCGCAACGGAGCCACCCCCGCCGGAGAATTCCACGCCGGCCCCTACCGCTCCAAGCTGCATTTTTCGAGCCTCTACAACAACGCCCCCATGCCCTGGAGCGTGCAGCTCCACCGCCACATCTTCATCCACGGCTTCAGCAGCGTGCCCGATTATCCTGCCTCCCACGGCTGCATTCGCATGCCCCTCACCGGTGGAAACGCGGCCCGCTTCTTCTACGAATGGGTGCTCTCCGGCACGCCCGTCAGCGTGAAGAAGGATTGAGCGGGCGCTTACTTCGCGAAGTGCTTGCGAATGGCTTCGACAAGGCCGGGGATGGTGTAGGACTTGGCTTCGACAGCGATGGGTAGCTCGTGCTTTTTGAGCGCTTTGCTGGTGACGGGGCCGATACTGGCGATCTGGCAGTTTTCGGGGAGCGCGACGCCGAGTTCAAGGAAGTGATCGACGGTGGCGGCGCTGGTGAAGGTGATCATGTCCGCGCCTTCGTTTTTGAGGCGGGCGAGGGCTTCGAGATTGTCTTCACGCTCAGCGACGGTGCGGTAGGCGACGGCTTCATCGACGATGGCTCGCAGGCCGGTGAGTCCATTGGCGATGACTTCACGCGTCTCCTCGGCTTTGACCCAGAGGATGGTCTGGTTTTCGATGTCGTGCTTGTCTTTGAAGGCCTTCACGAGGCCTTCGGCGACGAAATCTTTCTCCGGCATGAGATCGACAGCGAGGTGGCGTGCTTTGATCTTTTCAGCGGTGCCGGGTCCGATGCAGGCAATGCGTGCGCCGCCGATGCTGCGGGCATCGTTGTAGAGCTTGTCGAACATGGTGAAGAAGGCATCGACGCCGTTCGGGCTGGTGAAGACGATCCAGTCGTATTTGTGGCAGTCCTGAACGAGTTCGCCAAAGCTGAGCAGGTCGTTCGGCTCCTCGATGCGGATGGTGGGCAGTTCGATGACATCGGCGCCGAGATCGGCGAGCTGACGGCTGAGCACGCCGGCCTGCTGGCGGGTGCGGGTGACGACGATGCGCTTGCCAAAGAGCGGGCGGTTTTCGAACCAGTTGATATTGTCACGCTCGGTGACGACATCGCCGACGACGGCGACGGCGGGCGCTTTGAAACCGGTTTCCTTGACCTTCTGCGCCATGGTGCCGAGCGTGGCGACGAGCGTCTGCTGGCGGCCGGTGGTGGCCCAGCGGACGAGGGCCATGGGGGTTTCGGCCTTGGCACCGTGCTTGATGAGTTCGCCGGTGATCTCTTCCATGCGCTCGACGCCCATGAGGAAGACCTTGGTGCCTTCCGCCTGGGCGAGTTTGGCGTAGTTGAGGGAGGTTTCGCTCTTCGTGGGGTCCTCGTGACCCGTGAAGATGGTCAACTGGGAGGCGTGGGAGCGATGGGTGATGGGAATACCGGCGTAGGCTGGCCCGGCGATGGCGGAGGTGATGCCGGGGACGATTTCAAAGCGCACGCCAGCTTCGGCCAGCTCGGCGGCCTCCTCGGCGCCACGGCCGAAGAGCACGGGATCACCGCCTTTGAGGCGGGTGACGGTCTTGCCCTCGCGGGTGAGCTTGACGATGAGTTTGTTGATTTCCTCCTGTGGGAGGGTGTGATCACCGGCTTTTTTGCCCACATACATGCGCTGCACATTGGGCTTTCCATGACGGAGGATATCGATGTTCACGAGGTAGTCGTAAACGAGCACGTCCGCCGCGGCGATGCACTCCTTCCCTTTGATCGTGAGCAGCCCGGGATCGCCCGGGCCCGCGCCGACGAGATAACAAATGCCAGTGGAAGGAGTCTTTTTAGCCATGAGGGCGGCCACAGTGCCGAATGCGGCGGAGGCTGCAAGGGCGGTGATGTGTCTGGTAAACCTCTCCTGCGGGAAAAACCGGTGTTTGAAGCCGAGCCACCTTCAAAACCTCCGCATTCTGGCGAATGCGCCTACACCGCGCCTCGTAGGCTCGTTCGCCAGAGACTGTGTCAAAACAGCTTCAAGCAGTTTTCAGCGGTGGGTGGGCGGAGAGTTTTTCGGTGTGGGCTGCATCCGTAATGC
>JBILVU010000185.1:0-9683 GCA_044370285.1 Prosthecobacter sp. | reverse complement strand
TGCGGTTATAGTATTATTTAAAATGCTCTAGCCAACGGGAGGCGTGGGCAGGCCGCTGGGCACGGGATGCGGCTCAGCCGTGTTCCATGAGGTCAGGTCGTGGCTGATCTGCGGCAGGTACTCGAAGACGATCACCTCGCCAGCGGTGGAGGGGCGTGGCTCGTGCTCGAGGTAAAGGAGGATGAGATTGCCACCCGTGTCCTGCATCGGGATGGAAGGTGCGGGCTTGCCAGCGGTGGCTGGATCCGTGCCAAAGGCCACCTCGGCAAAGTTGATCACGCCATCGCCATCCGCATCCTCCATCAGGCCGGGTTTCGCGAGGCCGCTCACCGCGGCGCGATACTCCGGCATGTCCTCGATTTGAAACTCACCCGCGAAGTGCTCCGGCCCGTTCACACCTGGCAGCGTGAGCAGCCAGGGCATCTGGCCGCTGGTGATGGCATCGAGCAGCGAGGGCGGCAGCTCGGGATTCTCTTGAGTGAAGACATGCTCGCCCACGCGCCACACCGCGCCAGCATGCGGCCCTGGCCGTCCGCTCATCGCAGCGGCGGAGAGGCGGTTCGGCAGGCCTTTCACCAGCGTTCCGGTGAGGCGCTGAGCAAAGGTGTGCTCGTTTTCCGGCTCCGGCCACCAGCGACCGAATTGCACCTCCGTGAGCAGCACGTGGTCCTCCGTCTCTCCGTAATTGGGTTCCTCCGAGCCGCGGGCGTAGGCGCTGAGGCGCACTCGCACGGGCAACAGCACTTCGTAGCGGACGAAGGGCTTTTGCAGCACGCGGGTGAACTCCACCATCTGGGTGAAGGTATGCCGCCCGTCCTCGCCCGGGCCGGGCAGGTGCGGGAAAGCAGGCACGGGCAGATCCCAACGCTCGGTGGCGGAGAAAATGCCGTCCAAGTTCGTATCGGCGAAGATCTGGAGCACGCAGGCGGAGTTGAGGGTATTCACCACCGAGGCACTCACCGCGACGCTCAGCGAGATGGTGGCTGTTTCCGTCCCGGTGTAGCGGGATGGCGAATCCTGACGGATGGTGGCCCTCATGATGGAGAAATCCATGCCTTGGTCGTCGTCGATACCCGTGGTGGCATCGGCGCGGTCCTGGCCGGAGGAGTCCGTCTCGTGATCGCACTCTTGCTCGTAAGGACGGCGCTCGATGCTCTCCAGGTAGAGCCAGGGACTACGCTCGGTCACAGGGCCGCCATCTGCGGCGCGGGTGCGGTAGTCAGGCAGGACATCGCGGTAGTAAACGGGCTGGCCGTGCGTGCCGAGTAGCCACTCCGCGCCGCCGGGCCGCGTGCCGGGGTGCAAATCGGGCAGGCTGCCGAAGTCGTAGCCGTTGATGATGCGGTGGAGGAAAATGTCCTCCACCTCTCCATCCGGCAGCAGGCCAGTGGGGCCAGCGGCACCAGGCTGGGTGCTCACGCGCAGACGGCAGCGGAAGTGTTGGCTGAGATCCTCGCGGACGAAGGGCGAAATGCTGGCCGGCTGCCAGCGCAGCGCCACCCATACGATCCCGCCTGCGCCGAGGCCTGGCGGCACGGTGGCTGTGGCATCCTCACCCGCATCGGCGAAGTCGCCATCGTTGTTCCAGTCCACAAAACCACGCACCGTGCCCTCGATCCAATCGGCCGGGCGCACGGCGACGGTCGCATAGGTGGGCTGCCCCGGTTCCACGGTCACGCTGAGGATCGCATGGTCTTCGTCGTCGGAGCCCGCAGCGTCGTCGGCGAAGGCGTTGTCCGCCGACTGCGGCTGGGCTTCGGGATCAGGCGCGGTCACGCCGAGGTGAATCGTGTGTCCGCCGCCGATCGCGTGGCGAGCCGGACCCGTGACGGCGTCCGCATCGTAGCTGGCGGGATGGTCGCCGTAGTCGAGTGGCACCTCCACGGGCAGGAGGTAGTCTTCCACCTCACCATCGGCTGCGGGGCCGCCGGGCGGCAGCATGTGCGCTGAGGCTAGGCGCAGCCGCAGCGCCGTGCCGGACGCAGGCACAGCCGTTGGCGGCACCTGCATGGCCACTGCGATCTCCGCATCCACCAGGCCTGCGGCCACCACGGCCGTCACGCGTTCCGAGGGGCCGTCGAAGGTGCCATCGTGATCCCAGTCGGCATAGGCGTGGAGGAAGGCGAGCGCGGCGGTGGCATTCGTGGCCTTCACCAGCAGCGTGACGGGCAGGCCCGGGATGGCACGCGGCAGCACGGCCAGGCCATCCTCATCGTCGGCACCTGCGGCGTCATCGCCCTGGGCACCTGGGGCGTCCGTGCCATCCGCCTCCGTGTCCGCCAGCACACCCAGGCGCAGACTCGTGCCCAGTTCATGCCGGGCACCGCCGGGCAGCTTCGTGGGATAGGGAGCGGGCAGATCGCCAAAATCGAAGCTGTCCGCCGCGAAAGCCTGCGGAGAGGCCGCCAGCGTCAAAAGGCTCAAAATCGGCGCGAAGGCAAAACGAGGCAAAGAAGGCAAAAACGAGGTTTTCATGACTTGTGGAGGTTTTTTCAGCCTCTCCGTGGAGAAGCCGTCACCCCCTGCCAAACCGCCCTCATGCTATCGTTACAGAAAAAGTTGGGGAAACAGCCGATGGCTCCCACCTCTCGCTCCTGCTCTTGCTCTTCATCTTCAATCTCTCTGACTCGGCGAGTAAGATGAAGAGCAAGAGCGAGAGCAAGAAGCTCCACCTCATCACTCTGGCCTCTTCCCTCGCTTCGCCGGATCACTGGCCAGCCACTTCATCCACGCGGTTTGAGGATCGTTGGCTGAGAGGGAGAGCACCTCACGGCGAGCGGAGTCAAACTCCGCAAACGGCACCGGCTCAAAGCCACGCTCTCCGCCCGTGCGCCAGCGTCCGAAGCCCTCCGCAAATCGCAAAAACACTTCCGGCAGTGGAGGTGCGTCCATCGGCGGCAGATGCCACACGCGGATTTCACCCGCGCTACGCGCCGCCAGCGCCATCGAGGCATCCGCCGTGGCATCCACGGCCACGGTGTAGCGCATGTCTGGCACGTCCGCAGCCACAGGGAGGCGGCGTGGGAGATGCCGGAAGCTCACCTGATGCAGTTCATCACTGGTGACGGCCAGTTTGCCAGCCGCCGCCGCCACAACGAAGCGCATGCCTTGCACCACTGGCGGCAGCTCAGCACCCGTGATGAGCTTTCGCTCTCCAACGAGCGCTTTCCCACTTTCAGCCTCCAAAACCATCTCCGCGCCCTTTTCATCCGTCAGTCTAATTTTGGCCCCATCGGGATGCCAAAGCACCTTCGTCCATTTCAGCTCGGCTTCTCTCTCCCAAAGCACGCGAAGCCCTGCGGCGTCTAACAAGGTCAGTTTGGAGCCCTTTTCCATCCGCGTGAGCACCGCCAGGCGATCTCCAGCACGCGAAGAGACCGAGTCTGCATTCGCGGCGATGCGCAGCGGGTCAGGCGCGGCCTTTTCCGGCTGCAAACTGCGCTGCTCCCAGCGCAGCACACGACCATCCTCCGCCAGTGCTGCGATCCAGCGGCCATCCTGCGTGAAGAAAGCCGTGTGCAGCCGCCCGCCTGCCTGCAGCGATACTGGCTCCATCCTGCGTGGTCGCAGATCCAGCAGCTCCACGCGATGTGACCCCGTGGCGACGAGCATGCGCCGCGCGGTGCCATCGAGGCGCAGGTCATTCACCGCCCCCTCGAACTGCTGCGGCGCATCCACCAGACTCAGCGCCCGCCCATTGAACAAACTCACGCTCGAAAGTGGCCCCGCCGTGCCCGCCGCGAGCAGCAGCCGGTTTTTCACGGGCGCAAACACCAGCCGTGAGACGGGCGCATTCATCGCACGCAGGCCCAGCGTGTGACCATCCGCATCACACAGCCGCACGGAGAAATCATCCGCCGCATGCGCCGCCCACTGGCCGGAAAGATGCAGCGAGAGGCTGCGCAGCGCCGTCCAGTGCGTGATTTTTTCCTCGCGAAGCAGGCCTGTGGCCACCTCCATCACGCCAGCCTCTTTTCCGCCGCCACCAGCGAGCACCAAACGGCCATCGCCCGAAAAAATCACCCAGCCGATCGGCCGCGCCTGAATCTGCGCCTCAAAACGAGGAGAGCCTGTGGCCGCATCGAGCAAAACGAGCCTGCCATCCTCCGTGCCCGCCGCCAAAACATCGCCACGCGGCGAGACCGCGAGCCGCGTGAGAGCCGCCTTGACGGCACAGCTCCAGCGCACCTCACCCGTGGCGGTATCAAAGGCCCGTGCCAGCGGCCTCTCCCCACCCGCGAAGAAGACCTTTCCATCCGGTGTGAAGGCTCCATCACGCACCGCCGTTCCGCTGTCAGCGCCTTGCAGCAGGCCGCAAAGGCTCGGCTCATCTTTTGCTGTCTCCCATATCTCGCACTGTCCATCTTGGCCACCCGCTGCCACGAGCCTGCCATCCGCCGAGAGTGCATGGCAGGTGATGTCATCCCTCATTTCAAAGCGGCGCAGCATCGGTGAACTCTCCTGCGGCTGCCAAAGCGTGAGCGAGCGGCCATGAGGCGAGCGTGTGAGCACGCGACGACCATCCGGCGGGAGAAACTCCACCGCATCAATGCCAGGCACCTCCGTGAGCGGCTCCGCCAGCGGCACACCACATGCGGGAGCCGCCAGCAATGAGAGCAGGCGCATCCGCGCAGCCTCATTCGTGGCATCATTACGCAGCGCCCGGCAGAGCAGGGCTACCGCCTCTGCAAATCGCCCCTCGCGGGCGCGATCATGGGCGAGAGCCGTGTCCGCATCGCTAAAGCTACGGCGTGTCTCCAGCCGCGCCTGGTTTTCACGCTGGGCCATGACCACCGCCAGCACCGCCACCGCCGCAAGGCTGATCACGACCGCCGCCGCCGCCAGCACGGCAGCGCGGTGGCGGCGGATGAATTTCGCGGCCTGATAAGCCAGCGAGGGCGGCCGGGCGGAGACCGCGTCATTATCCAGAAAGCGCCGCACATCCTCCGCCATCTCGCGGGCCGTCTGGTAGCGGCGGTCACGCTCCTTCGCCAGCGCCTTGAGCACCACCCAGTCCAGCTCGTCCGCCACGCGGCGTCCCAGCGTGGATTTTTTCGCCTCGATCATCGAGCGTGAGGGCCGCTGCGCCTCCTCCTCGCGGATCAGCCGCAGCACCTCCTCAAGCGGCAGCGTGGTGAGACGGCCCGTGCCCAGCGGCGGAGCGCCCGTGAGCAGCTCAAAGAGCAACACACCCAGCGAAAACACATCCGAGCGTGTATCCACCGCCGCACCATCCGCAGCCGCCTGCTCCGGGCTCATGTACTCCGGCGTGCCCAGCACCAGCCGCGCTCCCAGCGTGCCCGTGTGCGGCGCCGTCTCGCTGCCCAGCGCTTTCGCGATGCCGAAATCGATCACCGTGGCCTTCGCCACGCCCTCCACACCGCCCCAGGTCACGAGGATGTTCGAGGGCTTCAAATCGCGGTGAATCAAACCCCGCGCATGCGCATGCTCCACCGCTGTGCAGATCTGCTGAAACAGCGCCAGCCGCTCCGCCATACCCGGCTGCTCGCAGCGGCAGAACTCATTGAGCGGCAGGCCTTCCACCAGCTCCATGGCGAAAAAAGGCCGCCCGTCCTCCGTCTCACCCGCATCGAGCACGCGGGAGATGTGCGGATGATCCAGAAGCATCAGGGCCTGACGCTCCGCCTGAAAGCGCTCGATCACCAAGCGGGAATCCAGCCCCGGCTTCATCACTTTTAAGGCCACCTCACGCTCCAAAGGCCCCTCGTCCAGCGCCCGATAAACCATGCCAAAGCCTCCCTCGCCCAGCAGCTCGATCACGCGGTAGCGCCCCACACGCTCCACCTCCGAGCCGATGGCATGCAGCGTGAAGCTGCCCGTCTCAAAGAATGCCTCCCCCACGCACGCCGCACACAGACCCGTATCCGCCTGGAGCTGTCCTCCGCATTGCGGACAGCGTGGACGAGCGAGGGGATCGTGAGCAGAGCGGGAAGGCATGCGGGGAGGGAGGGTGAAAACCGTCTGAAGGATACCAATCTCAAATCAAGCGGGCGTTACAACGGTGCCGCCAGCGCTGCCCGCAGGTGCTCCATCTCCTGCTTCAAATCTCCATCATCGGTCAACGTGCGCATCATTTCCGTCTGCAAAGACGCACGGAACTGCTTTCGCAGGCGGAAGAGCATCACGCGGGCATTTCCCTCCGTCACACCCAGCTCCGCCGCCACGCCCGTCATCGCGATAACGCGGTCCGTTTTATCAGCCAGCGGGGCCAGCACGGCAAAGATCACACCTTTGCCTGCCCGTTCGTAATCCGCCTTCAGTCTCGCATAAGCCGCCTCGATCACCGCCTGTGCCCAGCGGCGATCAAAGAGCCTCTCGGGTGATTCTTCCGTCACCGGCTCCTGCGCCAGACGCTCTTCGGCCGCCAGCGCATCGAGTTCCACCACCATCACCCCGCCGCCACGCTTTAGCCGCGTGGCATCGCGATGCTCTTTCATCATGAAATTTTGCAAACCACGCATCAAGAACGAGCGCAGCCGCCCCTTGTCCGCCCCTTCCACCCGCTCAAAGACTCGTGCCTCGATCACATGCTCGAAAAAGCCCTGCGTCAGGTCCTGCGCATCCTCGGGGCTCTTCCCGGTCCGCCGGGCATGTGCGTACAGCGGATACCAATACACACGGCAAAGCTCAGCCACGGCCGCATCACGCCCGGCATCCTCCGCTCCCGCAGCTAGGATCAGGCTCCATCGTGTGTTCGGAAAGCTCGAAGTCATGGCTCGGAATACCTCGTTTCAACGCCTCCCTCTTGTTAAATCTCTCGCGGCCTTGGTGAGGCTCATCCCCCTTCTCCACCTCACCGAAACACCAGCACGGACTTCTGCTGCCCGTCCACGAAGGTGGCGGGCATCTGGATGGCTCGGTGGAGGAGTTTTAAATATTGGGCGCAGGGGATTTCGCGGCCGCCGAACATGGCGAGGTGGGGGGTGGTCCACTGCGTGTCGTGAACGATGAAGCCTCGCTCATGCAGGCGGCGCTGGAGGCAGGTGAGGGCCACTTTGGAGGCCTGCGTCTCGCGGCTGAACATCGACTCGCCAAAAAACGCCGCGCCGATGCTCACGCCATACACGCCGCCCACGAGGCGGCCTTCACGCCACACCTCCGCGCTGTGCGCATGGCCGATGCGGTGCAGCTCCTCGTAGGTATCGAGAATCGTTTCATTGATCCACGTCGATGGGCGGTCCGCACAGGCACGCACGACATCGCCAAAGGCCGTGTTCCAGCGAACCTCGAAGGGATGGCTTTTGAAGTAGCGCTCAAACCGGGTCGGCAGGTGAAAATCCGCGATGGGGAGGACGCCGCGCATCTTCGGCCGATACCACGAAATCGAGCCATCATCGTCCCCCATCGGGAACACGCCTTCACAGTAGGCGTTGAGGAGGTCGAGCGGTTCGATTTGCGGCATGAACCACCTTAAAGCCTTCAAACTTCATGATTCAACTCTTGAACCGCGAACGGCGAACCGCGAACATGCGAAAGAATGAACCTCGCCCTCCAGATCACGATTTTGCGCATCCTGCTCATCCCGGTGTTCATCGGGCTGGTGATCTACTATGGCGAAAGCGTCCGCGAGGGCGCGGCGAATGAATCGCTGCGGCATTGGGCGGCGGCGGTCTTCGGCATCGCGGCCATCAGCGATGCCATCGACGGCTGGATCGCCCGGCGGTTTAACCAAATCACCCGCCTCGGCACCATCCTCGATCCGCTGGCGGACAAGCTGCTCATGCTCGCGGCCATCGTCACGCTCAGCTTCACCTCCTGGCCGCAGCATTTCCCGCTCTGGTTCCCGGTCATCGTCATCTTTCGTGACATGGCCTCCATCGGCGGGGCCTTCCTCGTGGATCATTTCGCGGGCAAATGCGTCGTGAAGCCGCACTGGACCGGCAAAGTGGCCACCTTTTTCCAAATCACGGCCATTTCCTGGGTTTTGCTCGATGTGAGGTTCGTGGACCGCGTGTGGCCCACGGCGCTGGCGACCCTCTTCACGCTGATTTCCGGCTTCCTCTACCTCGCGGATGGTGTGCGACAGGTTAAAGCCGCCGGGCAGGATTGACTCATGCCTCGCGGCATGCTCTGTGAACGATGCTCAAAACCGTCGCCATCGTCGGCCGACCCAACGTCGGCAAATCCGCGCTTTTTAACCGCCTCGCGGGCAAAAACATCTCCATCGTCCATGACCTGGCCGGCGTCACCCGTGACCGCATCACCGCCCAGTGCCGCAAAGGCCCCGCGTGGTTCGAGATCATGGACACCGGCGGCATCGGTGCGAACACCGAGGACGTGCTGACCGATCAGGTGCAGACGGAGGCCTCCATCGCCCTCGATGTGGCGGACCTGCTGCTCTTCGTCGTCGATATCATGGACGGCGTCACCACCATCGACGCCACACTCGCCCGCGAGCTGCGCCGCACCACGAAGCCCGTCATCCTCGTCTGCAACAAGGCCGATTCACCTTCACGGAAGCTTCACTCGGGCGAGTTTGCCCGCCTCGGCTTCGAGAGCTATGTCGAAGTCAGCGCCGCGCATGGCAAAGGCATCGATGACCTCATCGCGATGATCGCCGAGAAGCTCGATTTGAAGGAATCGACCGAAACGGCGGAAGCCATCGCCGGTGACAACGTGCGCCCCTTGAAGCTCGCCATCGTCGGCCGGCCGAACGCGGGCAAATCCTCGCTCGTGAACGCCGTTCTCGGCGAGGATCGCGCCATCGTAAGCGAAGTGGCCGGCACCACGCGTGATGCGCTGGACCTTGAGGCCACCTACAACGGCAAGCGCTACCAGCTCATCGACACCGCCGGCATCCGCCGCCGGGCCAAGCTCGATAGCTATGTGGAGATCTCCAGCGTCGATCGCAGCATCCAGAGCATCAAACGAGCTGATCTCGTCCTGCTCGTGGTTGATTGCGCCGACGGCGCGAAGATGCAGGACCGCAAGATCGCCCAGATCATCATGGAGACGCGAAAGCCCTGCATCCTCGTCATGAACAAGTGGGACCTCTTCCACCCCAGCGGAAAGCAAAAAGACCGCGTCGAGCACCTGGAGGAGATGATGCGCCGCGAATTCTTCTTCCTCAGCTACGCCCCGCTCATCGCCATCTCCGCGAAGAACAAGGAGCACATCGGCAAGCTCTTCGTGCAGGTCGAAAAGGTGCGCCAGGGAGCGCAGAACCGCATCAGCACCGGCGTTTTGAACCGCCTGCTCGGTCAAGCCATCGAAAACACCCCCGGTGCCCTCGGCCGCAGCACGCACAGCTTCAAGCTCCTCTACGCCACGCAGGTCAACGAGGCCGCCGAGTTCGCCATCCCCATCCCGCACTTCGTCCTTTTCGCCAACCGCGCCTCCAGGCTCACTGAAGGCTACACCCGCTACCTGGAAAAAGTCATCCGCGATGAATGGCCCGCCCCCGGCGTGCCCTTCCGCATGAGCGTGCGCGGCAAGGGACCGAAGAAGGAGCGGTAGAAGCAGCGGCCAAGGCCTCGCGTCTCTGGAGCTACTTGCCAAACCCACCGCATTCTGGCGAATGCGCCTACACGGCTATGTAGGCTCGTTCGCCAGAGACTGTGTCAAAACAGCTTCAAGCAGTTTTCAGCGGTGGGTGGGCGGAGAGTTTTCGGTGTGGGCTGCATCCGTAATGCCCTCACCAGTTCCGACATAGACTCTCTTCA
>JBILVU010000184.1:0-9720 GCA_044370285.1 Prosthecobacter sp. | reverse complement strand
GAAGGTGTTGGCCCATGCATCCTCGATGTCGCCAGTTATGACTTCATCAAGAGAGTTTTGACACAGTCTCGCCAGAACGAGGATTTCGTGAGTCTTGCAAGAGGCTCAGCGGGCGTCTGCTTTGAATGAAAGGGCAAAATCCGCTGGCAGAAACGGCCAGTCTCCTCGTTCATGCGGTCCCATCCATGAAACGCCGACTCCTCGCCCCGCTTCTACTTCTCGCCGCTGTTCTTTCCGCGGTCACTTTTGCCGCTCCTGGTGCCGCCAAGCGCAAAATCCTCTTCTTCACCAAATCCAGCGGCTTCGAGCACAGCGTCATCTCCTGGAAAAAAGGCCAGCCGAGCCATGCCGAGAAGGTGCTGCAGGAACTCGGTGCCAAGAACGGCTGGGAGTTCGAGTTCAGCAAAGACGGCTCGAAGTTCAGCAAGGACTATCTGGCCCAGTTCGACACCGTCATGTTCTACACCACCGGCAATCTGCTCGAAGCCGGCACCGATGGCCAGCCGCCGATGACGGCCGAGGGTAAGCAGGCGCTGTTTGATTTCGTGAAGAGCGGCAAAGGATTCGTCGGCACGCACAGCGCCAGCGATACCTTCCACACGAACAACGAATCCAAAAAAGGCCCGGATCGCTATGTAAACCATGGCGATCAGGCGGATTCGTATGTGCGTTTCCTCGGCGGCGAGTTCATCAAGCACGGTGCGCAGCAGGAAGCCAAGAACACGGTCGAAAACCCAAAATTCCCCGGCTTTGAAAACATCGGCAAAGACTACGGCTTCATGGAGGAATGGTATTCGCTGAAGGATTTCACACCGGACATCCACGTGCTCAGCGTCATCAACAACCCGCCGATGACCGGCAAGGAGTATGAGCGCCCCGCCTACCCGAGCACCTGGGCACGCCAAGAAGGTGATGGCCGCGTCTTCTACACCGCCATGGGCCATCGCGAGGACGTGTGGACGAATCCCACCTTCCAAAGCATCCTCATCGGCGCTCTCAACTGGGCCAATGGCGATGTGAAAGCCGAGATCCATCCGAACCTCAAAGAGGTGGCTCCACAAGCCTACACGAACCCGCCCTTCGTCGAACCTCCGCCGCCGAAGCCGGCCAAGAAGTAAGAGTTACCCAAACACGGGCGATGAGCATCTCAGCGCCCGTTTTCTTTTCCACCCATCCCTCTCGATGCTCCTCTCCCTTTCCCACGTCTCCAAGTCTTACACCGATCCCGGCAGCGGCCAGAACGTCCCCGTGCTCAAGGACATCACGCTCAGCCTCGAAGCCGGTGAATCCGTCGCCATCGTCGGCCCGTCCGGTTGTGGAAAAAGCACGCTGCTGAATCTCCTCGGCACGCTCGATACGCCGGACAGTGGTGAGATCACCCTCGATGGTGAATCTCTCACGAAAGGCACCGCGCAGCACCTCGCGGACGTTCGCAGCCGGAAGATCGGTTTCATCTTCCAGCTTCATCACCTCATGCCGCAGTGCAGCGTGCTCGAAAACGTGCTTCTCCCCACGCTCGCCCTCGCCCATCCGCCCGCCGATGCCCGCCAGCGTGCCGAAAGCCTCCTCGCGCAGGTCGGTTTGCAGGACCGCATGACCTGGAAGCCCGCCCAGCTCTCTGGTGGCGAACGACAACGCGTCGCCGTCGTGCGTGCCCTCATCAATCAACCGCGCCTCATCCTCGCCGATGAACCCACCGGCGCCCTCGACGAGAAAAACGCCGATTCGCTCACCAGCCTGCTTCTCGATCTGCAAAAGACCACCGGCACCACCTTGGTGATGGTCACCCATCATCCCGCCCAAGCCGCGAGGATGTCGAGGGTTCTCAAGATACACGAGGGCCAGCTTCAATAATCAATCCTCCTCTTCCTCCTACTCCTCCTCTTCCTCCCCCGATCTGCCGGGAGGAGGAGTAAGAGTAGGAGGAAGAGGAAGAAACTGACACCATGTCCCGCCTCTCCCTCATCCTCACCTCCGCACGCCACTACTGGCGCGGTCATCTCGGCCTGCTCTTCGGGGCCTTCCTGGCCTCCGCCATCCTCAGCGGCTCGCTCTTCGTCGGCGACAGCGTCCGCGCAAGCCTGCGACGCGTGGCGGCCTTCCGTCTCGGCCAAATCGAGTCCGGCGTGCTCGGTGGCGACCGCTGGTTCACGGAGAAACTCGCCCGCGAATCGCAGAGCGTGCCCTTCATCTTTGCCACCGGCTCCGCCAGTGCGGGCACCGGCAATGTCCGCGTCAACAACGCCCAGATCCTCGGCGTGGACGACACCTTCTGGTCGCTCAGCCCCAGCGCCAAAAAGATCGCTCTCGGCTCCAACGAGATCGCCATCAACGAACCGCTCGCCCGCAAGCTGAACGCCAAAACCGGCGACAGCATCCTGCTCCGTCTCGAACGCCCCAGCGCCATCTCCCGCGATGCCCCGCTCTCCGGTTCCACGAATGAGCAAGTGACGCTCCGCCGCACCATCGCCGCCATTTTGCCGCCCGAGGACTTCGGCGCCTTCCAGCTCATCGCCTCGCAGATCACGCCGGATACCGCGTTCGTGGCTTTGAGTGATCTTCAGAAGCAAATCGACATGGAGCAGCGGGTGAATGGGGTGCTCAGTGCCCGTACACCGCCTCTCCGAGGCGGCCCATCTGAGAAGCCGCCTGGGACAGGCGGTGTACAAGCTCTCGATCCCTCCAAGCGCACCCTCGAGGACTTCGGCCTCAAGCTCACTCGTGTAACGGGAGCCCAAAAAGAATGGGAAATCAGCACTAGCCGCGTCTTCCTCGATCCCATTCTCGCCGAGAAGCTCCTCGCCACGCCGCAAGCCTACGGCGTGCTCACCTACCTCGTGAATGGCATCACCTCGGCGAAGGGTGGCACACCTTACTCGATGATCACCGCAGCAGATCGCATCTCATCTTCTGGCATCACCATCACCCAATGGCTCGCCGACGATCACAACCTCCAAGTGGGCGATGACCTCACGCTCAAATACTTCACCGTGGGTCTCGGGCGTGAATTGAAGCAAGCGGACGCCACCTTCAAAGTATCAAAGATCCTCCCGATGACCGATCCCGAGGTCACGAAGGCTTGGACGCCTGAATTCCCCGGCGTCTCCGACGTGGACAACTGCCGCGATTGGGAACCCGGCATCCCGATGGACATGAAGGCCATCCGCGACAAAGACGAAAAGTATTGGGACGACTACAAAGGCACGCCGAAAGGCTTCATCAGCCTCGCCGATGGTCAAAAGCTATGGAACAACCGCTTCGGTGCCCACACCGCCATCCGCTTCCCTGATTCGGGACAAGACGAAGCCACGCTAAAGCACGACATCGTCTCCAAACTCCAGCTCAGCGACATCGGTCTCGTTCCGCGAAACTTCAAAGCCGATGCCGATGCCGCGGCGAAAGGCAGCGTGGACTTCGGCGGCCTCTTCATCGGCCTCAGCATGTTCCTCATCGCCGCCGCGCTTGTCTTCGCCGCCTTGCTTTTCCTGTTTACCTTGGAGCGTCGAGCCTCACAAATCGGTCTCCTGCTCGCCATCGGCTGGACGCCGAAGAACGTCCGTCGCGTGCTACTGCTCGAAGCCGGCGTCATCGCCATCGTCGGCGTGCTCCTCGGCATCCTCGGCGGTCGTTTCTACACGCAGCTCGCCCTCGACGGCCTTTCCGGTGCCTGGAGCGGCGCCGCCAAAGGTTTGCCGCTCGTCTTTGAAGCCAGCCTCGTCACTCAAATCGCCGCCAGCCTCGGCACGCTCGTCGTCGTTCTGCTCACGCTCGGGTGGGCCAGCCGGAAACTTTTCACCACGCCCGCTCGCAACCTCATCGACGGCTCCATCACATCGAATAACTCACGTCTCACCTCTCACTCGCTCCTCTCCGCCCATCTCACGCTGCTCATCGCCCTCGCCCTCATCCCCGCCGCGATGGCCTCCAGCGACCCGATGGCCGTCTCCGGCATGTTCTTCGGCTCCGGCATGCTGCTCATGATCGCCGGCCTGCTCTACCTCCGTCGCTGGATGCGGCGCGACAGCACCTCGCTCGCTCAATCCCTCACGCAGATCGGTCTGCGAAACATCTCACGCCGCACCTCGCGCAGTCTCGCCGTCATCGGCATGATGGCAGGCGGTATCTTCCTCGTCGTGGCGGTGAATGCCTTTCGCATGGATGCCACCGAAGCAGGCACCGGCGGCTTCGCTCTCATCGGCGAGTCGTCCCTGCCCGTTTACGAGGATTTGAACTCCAAAGCCGGTCGAGAGGCCTTTGCGCTCGATGAAGAACTCCTCACCCAAACCACCCTTGTGCCCTTCCGCGTCCGCGAAGGCGATGACGCGAGCTGCTTGAACCTCAACCGCGCTCAAAAGCCTCAACTCGTCGCCGTGGACTTCGCAAAGCTGGCAGATCGTTTTGCCTTCGCCTCCGGTTCCCTGCCGCAACAGCCTCTCGAAGCCCTCGCCGACCAAGCCACCGCCATGTGGGGTCTCGGCAAAGGCGTGGGCGATACCATCGACTACACCGCCGCCGATGGCAGCACCTTCCAAGTGAAGCTCACCGGCCTCCTCGCGGGCTCCGTGCTGCAAGGCAAGGTGATCATCAGCGAGACCTCCTACCTCGCCAAATACCCCGATGCCGCCGGTTACCGCTTCTTCCTCATCGCTTCCGACAAGCCAGAGCCAGTCAGCGCCCATCTCACCCGCCAGTTGGAGCAGCGCGGCCTCGCCCTCGAACCCGCGAAGCAACGCCTTGAAGCCTTCCTCGCCGTGCAAAACACCTACATCGGCATCTTCACCATCCTCGGCGGCCTCGGCGTGCTGCTCGGCACCGCCGGTCTCGGCGTGCTGGTGGCTCGTCATGTGCTGGAGCGACGCGGCGAACTCGGCCTCATGCAGGCGCTCGGCTTCCGCTCCGGCGCTTTGCGCACCATGATCCTCGGCGAGCACGCCGCGCTGCTCGTCATCGGCGTGCTGCTCGGCAGCCTCACCGCCGCCCTCGCCGTCTTCCCTGCCCTCAAACAAGGCGGCGGCGATCTACCGCTCGGCTTCCTCGGTTCGCTCATTGGCGGCATCCTGCTCCTCGGTCTTGTGATCTGCCTCATCGCCACGGTTTTCGCGGTGCGTGGCAAATTGATCGAGTCCATCCGGCGTGAGTAAGGGCCAAATACCCATCCTGACATGAGCCACCTGATCCCAGCACCCCAGCCCAGCGGCGGCGAGTTTCTGCTTTATCAGTCCGAGGACGGACGCACCAAGTTGGACCTAGTGCTGGCGCTCGGCTTCCGGGTAAAATTGCGCTCCAGCACGGGCTCGTGGCAGCCACAGACATTCCGCTTGCGTGCCCGGAGCTGTCCAAGCACCTTTAATCAGCTTGGAACCACATCATGGCCTCGAATCAAGACACCTCCAAAACGCTGAAGCCCTATGCGGAGGTCCGCAGGGGCTTCTCCGAAGCGCGGCGGCATCAGTGGCTGACGCAAGGAGCGGTGACGCTGGTGGCGATCCAGAAGATCCAACAGAGCCGGAAATACGCGCGCTCGCCCGTTTCAGCCATGAAACGGGCCTGATGCTGGAGACGGCGGCGGTGCGGCAACTGCTGGATGAAGCGCTGTTTGTAGGCCAAGGCATGGAACACCGGGTGGTGGCACCTCATGGATCAGCCTGCGTGCTCAAAGACTATGACCCAAGGCTGATCGATCTGGAGACCTTTGAGGTCTTCTACAAGCCGGCGGAACAGCTCTTCGACTACCTGACGGATCATTTGCTGGCGAACCACTTCTTTGGCGATGACATCCGTCTTTACGGCTTCCATCTCGTCGAATCTCATCTGCATGTGCTGCTTTCCCAGCCCTTCATCGCTGGGTGTCACCCGGACTGGGAAGAGATGGTGGCTCGGCTGGAGAATCAGGGCCTGATGCATGAGCGACAGGGCAGTCAGATGTCCCGATTCTGGGTGGATGGCGGCGAGGCTGGCCGGATTTTGGTGACGGATGTCCACGAGGACAATGTGATCGTGACCTCATCTGGAGCAGCCCACCCGATTGACGTCCATTTTTCCTTCCGCAGCCGTGACGCACGGCTCCTTGCTTTGCAAAAGCTCGGCCTGTGGCCATGAAATCCTCCGTGTTCTCATGGGGATGCTCGGCATCGACAAGACCAAGGACGTGATCGCCCAGGTGCGGCAGCAGATGAAGGCCATGGTCAAACCCGAGGACTACGAGAAGACCGCTACCCGCATTGAGGAACTCCGCTGGCAGAACAACACTCGGTTTGATCTCTGATCACGGGCTGAAGCCCGAACTACGAACGAAGAACCAAGAACAGCCCTTCACGGAATCCGCACGATGCCCGCGCCGACGGCGGTGGTCGCGGCACCGGTGGGGCGGGCGGAGCGGATGAGGACGGTGGGAATATTGGCAGGCTGATAGCCGCGACCGGCGAGGTAGGCGGCCACGCCGCTGACGATGGCGGTGGCCTGCGAGGTGCCGCTGCCGATGACGAGCTTGTTGGAAGTGTAAGCGGAGACGATGCCCACGCCTGGAGCGACGAGTGAGAGGCCCTGGCCGGAGTTGGAAAACCAAGCCTGCTTGCCGCTCGCATCCACCGCACCCACGCTGACCACGCCGGGCAAAGCGGCGGGATACGACAGCATATTCGCCTGCTCATTGCCCGCTGCCGCGATGATCACCGCCCCCCGACTGATGGCATACGCGACGGCCTGATCGAGCACGGGCGAACCCTGCGTGGAGCCGAGGCTGATGTTGATGACCTTGGCCCCGGCATCCACCGCCCGCATGATGCCGCTGGAAAGCAGCGAGGTGTTGCTGGCCCCTTGCGGATCGGCCACGCGGACATCGAGGATATTCGCCGCTGGTGCCACGCCGCTGACTTTTTCATCGGAGCCAGTGATCAGCGAGGTCATCGCCGTGCCGTGACCATGAAAATCCTGCCCATCGTTCACGAGATCGAGATGCGTGATGGAGGTGCCTTGCAGCGACGGATGATCCACCACGCCGCTGTCGAGCACCGCCACGGTTACACCCGCGCCCCAGCCGGTGCGGTTCGCCGGGGCCCCGATGAGATCAAGGCCTTGCGATTGAAATGGCTGGGCACCACCCGCGTTCGCGGTGTCCTTGGAAGGCTGCTGCGGCAGGCCGGGAATGCGGGCGGTCCAATTGGCCCCGGCGTGCGTGTAGTCCTGCGCATTGGCCGCCACCTCACGCTGAAGGTCCTGCACGTTTTTATAGCGAACCCGGGCGGTGAGCAGCTTCGGATCAATGCTGACGATGATGAGTCCTTCTTTGGCGGCACGGGCTTTGAATGCCTCCAGGGCCGCTTCGTTCTTGAAGCTGAGCAAAGCTTCTCCGGGCACCGCTTCGGGATGCTGGAGGTCTTCGAGGAGTTCCGACGCGAGATCGCGATCTGCGGCGGATTCGGTCTTCGTCGGAGCTGTTGCCACGGCGGCCACTGCACCCGGCGAAGTCACGCGAGAGGCCTTTTTCGGTCGCCCGGTCACCTGCTCGGCTACGGGCACTTCCGGCCCCTGCATCTCTTTGACCATCCACCCGAGCGCCACCGCCATGACGGCAAAGGCAACAAGGCAGAGCGAGACAAGGTGGCGGCGGTTCATGCCCTAGTCTCCCGGTTGGCGGGCAAACTGGCAAGAATCATTTCTTCTTCAAAAGTCGCACGCGATGCGATTCGCTATCGCCGATGAAGACGGTGCCGTCGGCATCGCAGAAGACACCATGCGGGCGGGCCATTTTGCAGCCGAGAGGATCGCCATCGGGGCCATCGCCCTTTTGATTGAGGCCGGCGATGAGTTCGATGTTGCCCGTCTTGGCGTTCACCATGCGGATGGAATGGCTTTCGCAGTCGGCGAGCCACGCGTTGCCCTCGGCGTCGATGGAAATGCCTTTTGGACCGCTCAGCGTGGCTTCCTTCGCCGGGCCGCCGTGGCCGGTGAAGCCGCTTTTGCCGGTTCCGGCGATGTGGAAGATCTTCCCGGCCTTGAGGTCGAACTTAAACACCTGGTTACCCTCCCGCGTGGCGAGCCAGAGATTGCCCTGCTTGTCGAAATCGAGCGAACGCGGCCCTTTGAGCGGTGTGCCGCTGATGGGCGAGCCATCCGGCGTCGGCCCCGCTTTGCCCACGCCGGCAAAGGTGTTGATCGTGCCGGTCTTCATGTCGATCTTACGGATGACGTGGTTGCCGATGTCGCAGACATACAGATCGCCTTCTGGACCAAACTGGATGCTGTGCGGCTGCTTGAACTGCGCGTCCTTCGCCGGGCCGCCATCGCCGCTGTAACCCGGCTTCCCGTTTCCGGCGATGGTGGTGATGATGTTGGTCTGCGTGTCGATTTTCCGCACGGCATGATTGGTCATGTCCACGATGAAAAGATTGCCTTTGGCATCAAATCGAAGCTCGTGAGGCAAGTTGAAGGTGGCCTGCAAAGCAGAGCCGCCATCGCCGCTGTAGCCTTTGGCCCCGGTGCCCGCAATAGTGCTGATGGTGCCATCTGGCGCCACTCGGCGGATGCGCTGCCCGGTGTATTCGCAGAACCAGATCGCCCCGTCCGGCCCACGCACCACGCCGAAGGGATTGTCGATGGTGGCCTTCGTCGCAGGCCCGCCATCGCCTTCTCCGCCCTTCACCCCCGTCCCGGCAAAGGTCGAGATGGTCCATTCAGCGGCGGAAAGCATGGTGCAGGGAGCAAGAAGCAGGGCGAGGAGCGTGGAGCGGAGTTTCATGGTGGCTTTTAAAACGAGATGGCTAGGATCATTCATAAATCGTAAATCAGAAATCATCAATGCCCCCTATTCTCGCCGCCCACCGCATCACGAAGAAGTTTCCCGGCGTCACCGCGCTGAAGGATGTGTCCTTTGACCTCCAGTCAGGCGAGATCCATGCGCTCTGCGGCGAGAATGGCGCGGGCAAGAGCACGCTCATCAAGCTGCTCTCCGGCATCCATCCGCACGGCAGCTACGAGGGTCGCTTCGAGGTGAATGGCACGGAGGCACGCTTCACCGGCATCGGCGATGCGTCGAAGGCAGGCATCGCGGTCATTTATCAGGAACTGGCGCTCGTGGAGGAGATGACGGTGGCGGAAAACATCTTCCTCGGCTGCGAGCCGCGGCGCTGGGGCGGCTTCATCGACTGGCCGCGCATTCATCGCGAGGCCCGCACCTTGCTGGAGCGCTTCAAAGTGAATCTCGATCCTGCCGCACAGGTTTCCTCCCTCGGCGTGGGCCAGAAGCAGCTCGTCGAAATCGTCAAAGCGCTGGCCAAGGACAGCCGCATCCTCATTCTCGATGAACCCACCGCCGCGCTTGCCGAGCACGAAGTTCTGATCCTACTCGATATTCTCCGCGATCTCCGCCAGCGCGGCATTGCCTGCGTTTACATCTCTCACAAGCTCGACGAGGTCTTCGGCATCGCCGACCGCATCACGGTGCTGCGAGATGGCAGCACGGTGGGCACTCAAGAGGCCAAAAACACGAGCAAAGCCGAGGTCATCCGCCTGATGGTCGGTCGTGAGATCGGCGATCTCTTCCCGCGACGTGCTTCCCAGCCCGGCGAGACCTTGCTGAAGGTGCAAAACCTCACCGTGGCCGAAAACGACGGCTCGGCCCGATTGCACGGCATCTCGCTCGAACTTCGCGCCGGTGAAGTGCTCGGCATTGGCGGTCTGATGGGGGCGGGCCGCACGGAACTCCTCATGCATCTTTTCGGT
>JBILVU010000183.1:0-9755 GCA_044370285.1 Prosthecobacter sp. | reverse complement strand
CCAGCCACGGTCACCATCAATCCGGGCAACACCGCCAGCGGCTTCACCGTCACCACCCTCAACGACACCACCGACGACGGCGATCTCGCCGTCTTCATCACCGCCAGCGCCGCCACCTTCACCAGCGCCAGCGGTCCGGTCACGGTGCGTGACAACGATCCGAGCTACTTTGAGTTCGCGAACATCGGCACCCAGGCCCCGGGCGTGGCCTTCCCGGTCACGATCAACGCCCGCAGCAGCGGCAACGATCTCGTCACCGCCTATACCAGCAACGCCGCGCTCAGTGCCAGCGTCAGCGGCAAAGCCCTCACCATCACCCCCGCTGCCACCTCCGCCTTCAGCAGCGGTGCCTGGACCGGCAATGTCACCGTCAACGGCATCGGCGACGCCGTCCGCCTCACCGCCACCCGCAGCGGCACCGGAGCCTTCGGCACCTCCAATCCCTTCGCCCTCACCATCGGCCCCATCGCCACCACGCCATCCGTGCAATCCTCCAGCGGCCAGCCCTACCTCACCCTCGACTACCACCGCCGCCTCGTCCGTCCCGGCTACAATTACGTCATCGAAACCAGCGAAGACCTCCTCACCTGGACCTCCACCGCCGGCGACACCGCCGAACTCTCCGCCACCCCCGTCGGCGACGGCCTCCACGAAACCGTGCGCATACAAGTCACTCCTGCCATCGGCAGCGTGATGCGGAAATTCGTACGCGTGAAGCTGGTGAATCAGTGAGGGTCTTGGCGCCTCAGAAATCCTGACCTCAGGGCGAATGGATGAGGCGGAAACAGGCAGGAGAATCAGGTCAATAGAATGGCCTTTTATTCTTCCCCCATTCTTTTGCCCTTAATGGTCACGCCGTAACCATCCTTCAGCGCCCGCAATTGCCGTCACGCGAAGGGCTCGGACGGGCGTCTGGGTTACATTGCTCTGAGAGTAACGGTCATTAGGAAAATAGTCTCGCAAGCTCATGAAGAAGACGGGCGGTCGCACTGTATTTTCAAGGGTGCTTTCGCCGTCGTCGAGCACGCCAAGCCTTTCCGAATCCCGAATGAAACTCACCGCCCTGTTTTTGATCCCACTCGCCGCTTCTGCGGCGGAGGGAGATGCTTTTTTCCGCGAGCGTGTGGAGCCATTGCTCAAGCAGCGATGCTACGAATGCCATTCGCACGCGGGCAAGATCAAGGGCGGGCTGGTGCTGGACTCGCGCTCAGGCTGGCAGGCGGGTGGTGACAGCGGGCCTGCGCTGGTGCCGGGGTCGCTGGAAAAGAGCCACCTCATCGAGGCGGTGCGCTACACGAACCCGGACATGGAGATGCCTCCGAAGGCGAAACTGCCGGAAAGCGAGATCGCCGTGCTGGAGGAGTGGGTGAAGCGCGGTGCGCCCGATCCGCGCGAGACGGTGGCGGTGGCGAAAGCGGTGAAAAAGACCGGCGTGGATGTGGAGGAGGGTCGGAAGCATTGGTCCTATCAACCGGTGCGGGATACCGCGCCACCCATCGTGCATGATCGAGCTTGGCCGCTGAATGATGTGGACGCCTTCGTTCTCGCGAAGCAGGAGGCAGCGGGCCTTCAACCAGGACCGGAGGCCGAGGCGCATGCCTGGCTGCGACGTGTGACCTTTGACCTCACCGGCCTGCCGCCGACCGAGGCGGAGATCGCTGAGTTTCTGCGCGAGACATCCGACCGATCTGTCCTATCAGACCGATCCAATAGCGCCCACGAGCGTGTCGTGGACCGCCTGCTCTCATCCAGAGCCTATGGCGAGCGCTGGGCGCGGCATTGGCTGGACCTCGTGGGCTATGCGGAGCAGATCGGCACGGAGGGCAAAGTCTTCGCCGAACATGCGTGGCGGTATCGCGACTACCTCGTGGAGTCCTTTCACCACGACAAACCCTTCGACCGCTTCATCCGCGAGCAGCTCGCGGGCGATCTGCTGCCTGCCACCTCGCCGCAGGAGCGCCGTGAGAACCTCATCGCGACCGGTTTCATCGTGCTGGGCGATGTGGACATCAACGCCATCGACAAGCTTAAGATGGAGCACGACTTCGTGGACAGTCAGGTTAGCAAGGTGGGCACCGCCTTCCTCGGCATGACGCTGGGCTGCGTGCGTTGCCATGACCACAAGTTCGACGCCATCGGTCAGCAGGACTACTACGCGCTGGCGGGCATGTTCCGCAGCACCAAGACGACGTTCAAAACAGGCCACGGCATCTGGAGCAATATCCAACGCATGCCGCTGCCGGAGCTGGAGGAGGACCGGGAAGTCGCCCGCAACCACGAGCAGAAGCTGGCGAGCTGGCGGCAGGAAAAACAGAAACTGGAGGCGGAATCGAAAGCGCTCGGCGACAAACCGGATGCGGCGGGCAAAAAACACCTCGACGAGTTGAAAAAGGAAATCACCGCGCTCGAACTCCGCATCGGTCACGGCGAGTATTTTCATCCTGGCAAACCACAAGCCATCGCCGTGCAGGATACGGAAAAGCCTGCCGACATGCGCGTGACCATCCGAGGCAATCCGTATGCGCTGGGCGACACCATGCCGCGCGGTCTCGTGCGTGTGGCGATGTGGGGTCCGCAACCCAAGATCCCCGCCGGACAGAGCGGTCGCTTGCAACTGGCCAATTGGATCGCTGATGCTCGCCACCCGCTCACCGCCCGCATTGCGGTAAACCGCGTCTGGCAGAAGCTCTTCGGCGAGGGCTTGGTGCGCAGTGTGGACTACTTCGGCACGCGCGGTGACACGCCGAGTCATCCCGAGTTGCTCGATTACCTCGCGCATCGCTTCATGCAGGAAGGCTGGTCGCAGAAGAAGCTCATTCGCACGCTCGCGCTCAGCCGCACTTACCGTCTCGCCAGTGGCAACCCGCCATCGAAGGATCCCGAAAACAAGCTGCTCACCCGCATGAACCGCCAGCGGCTCGATGCCGAGTCCATCCGCGATGCGATGCTGGTGGCGAGCGGAAGGCTTGCAGCGCCGTCTGGAGGCCCGGGCCTGCCGTTGGAGTTCCCGGAGAACATCACCGGACTTCCGCTGAAGGAGAAGCAGGACGGTCATCCGCAGTTCAACCTCAAAAAAGAGCGCGAGTCCCAGGCGGTGGAGCGCACGCTGTATCTGCCCGTGGTGCGCACCGGCACGCAGCCCGGCACAGCACGGCTGCGTGATGTCTTCGACTTCCCGCAGCCTGCGCAGTTCACCAGCAAGCGCAGCGAGACCACCGTGCCCACGCAGTCGCTCTACCTGCTCAATGCCGATCTCATCCGCGAGCGTGGCGAGGATCTCGCGAAGACCCTGCTCGCCATCCAAGACGACGACTCGGCCCGCCTCGCAAGGCTATGGCTGCGAGTCTTGAACCGCCCTATCACCGCCGCCGAGCGCGAGGACGCGCTCGCCTTTCTGCAAACCGCCAAAGCCGCTGGCGAAACCCCGGCTTGGACCGAACTGGCCCGCGCCCTCTTTGGCACGAACGAGTTTCTTCTTCGCTTTTGATTCGATTATGAAACCCGCACTTATCCTTGTCACACTATCGGCCTTCTCTCTCACGGAAGCTCACAGCGCGGAGTCCGCAGTTCATAACTGGGAGCGCATTGAAGAACCACTCGTTGTTCCCGCCGAAAAGACGCCAAAACTCGGCACCGGTGATTTTTCCATCAGCGTGTGGGCCCGGGCAGATGCCACGGATCACGTCACCGGCGATTTGCTGAGCCAATACGATCCGAAGAAGCGGCGCGGCTTTCATCTCACGCTCAAGAGCAATCCAGGCGTGACCTCCAGCGTGGCGAACTGGCGGCATTTGCAGTTCGGCATTGATGATGACAAACCCAGCGCGTGGCGTGACTGCGGACGTCCCGGCAATGCACTGTTCGCCTTTGCGATGGCGACTCATGAGGGTGCCCTGTATGCAGGCACTTGCGAGCCGGATGCAGGGGCGATGGGCCGGGTCTATCGCTACGCAGGTGGCGAAAAATGGATCGACTGTGGCCGCCTCGACGGCAGCAACTCCGTCACTGCGCTCGCGGCTTTCGAGGGCACCCTCTACGCGGGCACGGGCAAGTATCGCGTGGCGGGCTCGAGTCTGCCGGAGTCGCCAAACACCACGCTCGGCGGTCGCGTTTTTCGTTATGAAGGCGGCTCGACGTGGGCGGACTGCGGCCAGTTGCCAGAAACGGAGGCCGTCGGCGGGCTCGTGGTGTTTCAGGGGCGGCTCTATGCCTCGTCACTCTACAAACCGGCGGGTTTTTTCCGCTACGAAGGCGGCACCAATTGGACACGGCTGCCGGATGCCATCGGGCCGGACCTGAAGACGGGTGAGCTGGGACCAAAGCGCGTCGTCTCGCTCACCGCGCATGACGGCTTCCTCTACGCCACGAGCTATGATGGTGGCCGGGTGTATCGTTTCGATGGCAAAACGTGGACGGACTGCGGACAGATCGGCGATGACACGCAGACCTATGCCTTCACCAGCTACGAGGGCCGACTGCATGTCGCCATGTGGCCGAGTGCTCGCGTGTATCGTTTTGAAGACGTGGCCCGCTGGACGGACATCGGGCGTCTCGGTCAGGAAATGGAGGTCATGGGCATGATGGTCCACAACGGTCGCTTCATCGGCGGCACGCTGCCGCTCGCCGAAGTCCATGCCTACGATGGCGATGGCAAATGGACGCTCTGGCAGCGTCTAGATCACACGCCCGATGTGAAATACCGCCGAGCATGGACCATGGCAGAGCACGCGGGCGAGGTATTTTGCGCCACGCTGCCTTCCGGCAAAGTCTGGGCCGCGCGGCATGGTCGTCAGGTCTCCTGGGATCACTCGCTGCCCTCCGGCTGGCATCACATCGCCGCCGTGAAGACCGCAGATCGTCTCACGCTGCATGTGGATGGCAAGCAAGTCGCCGAGAGCACTGGATTCGATGCCGCCACATGGAATCTCGATAGCACAGCGCCCCTACGCCTCGGCACCGGCATGAACGGCCCCTTCAATGGCCAGCTTCGAGACCTGCAGATTCATCGTCGCGTGCTCACGGAAACGGAGATCGAAGCAGAAGCCGCGAAAAAACCGGACAAGTGACCACCCCAATCCACCTCCGACTGATCCGCCCATGAATCCTTCCCCCTTCACCACCACCCGCCGCGCTTGGTTGCGCCAAACCAGCGCGGGCTTTGGCGCGATGGCCCTGCATGGTCTGCTGAATGCGGCGTCCAATCCGCTCGCGGTGCGCGCTCCGATGCTCCAGCCACGGGCGAAGCGTGTCATCTTCCTCTTCATGTCAGGCGGCCCCTCGCAGATGGACCTCTTTGATCCAAAGCCGCTCATCCAGCAAAAGCACGGCAAGTCCGTGAATGCCCCGCTGCCGGAGCAGCATCGTCACGACAACACGGAAGGGTTGTTGGCACTTGGCACCGACATTCCGGTGCGGCCTCGCGGTCAGTCCGGACTCACGATTTCCGATCTGCTGCCACACACCGCCGCCATCGCCGATGAGCTTTGCCTGCTGCGTGCCGTGCATGCGGACAACAACCAGCACGGCCCCGCTTTGCTCCAGATGCACACCGGAGCCATCGCCGAGGCGCGGCCCTCGCTCGGCTCCTGGGTCAGCTACGGCCTCGGCACCGAAAACCAAAACCTGCCCGCCTTTCTCACCATCCATCCCGGCATCGACACGCGGAACTACAGCGCCTCCTTCCTGCCCGCTGCGCACCAGGGCACCCCCGTGACGCTTCCCGCGAAGGTGAGCGATCCCGCCATCGCCTTCCTCACCGATCCCGCGACCGATGACGCCTCCCAGCGGCGGCGCTTTGATTTCATCCAGCGCATGAACAGCCGCCTGCTGGCGCAACATGACACGGATGCGCGCATGGAGGGCATGATCCACAGCCTGGAGACCGCCTTTCGCATGCAGACCGCCACGCCAGATCTGGTCGATCTCTCGAAGGAAACCGAGGCCACCAAGAAGCTCTACGGCATCGGCGAAAAGACGACCGACAAAAACGGCCGCGCCTGCCTGCTCGCCCGTCGTCTCAGCGAGGCTGGGGTGCGCTTTGTGCAGGTCACCATGGATGGCTGGGATCACCACGGCGACATCCGCGGCGCTCTGCCGAAGAGCTGCGCCGCCAGCGACCTCCCGTGCGCCGGTTTGATCCGCGATTTGAAATCGCGCGGCCTGTTGGAGGATACGCTCGTGGTGTGGAGCGGCGAGTTTGGCCGCACGCCGTGGAGCCAGGACCTCAGCCGCACCGCTCCCATCGAAAAACATGGCCGCGAGCACCAGCCCGAAAGCTTCTGCGCCTGGATGGCCGGCGGCGGTGTGAAAGGCGGTCTCATGCATGGCGAGACCGACGAGTTCGGCTTCCGCCCCGTCTCCGGCAAGGTTCACCTGCATGATCTCCACGCCACCATCCTGCACCTGCTCGGCCTCGATCACGAACGCCTCACCTGGCGCCACCTCGGCCGCGATTTCCGCCTCACGGATGTCTATGGCGAAGTGGTGCGGGAGATCCTGGCGTGAGCAGCTTGCCACAACGCACGACAAACGAAGGCGGAGAAGCCTTCGCCAGCAGCTGTGACAGAAAACATTTCCACGAGAACCCAACATGATGAACGCCATATCAACCCTACCCACGGCCCTGAACCGTCGCCGCTTTCTCAGTTCTTCCGCCGCCGCGTTGTGCTCCAGCGTGGCCGCGCCTTGGATCCAGGCTCAATCGACGAAGCGCCCGGCTTCTGGCTCGCACGAGGTGATGAGCGAGCTGTATCACAGCCTCAATGCAGAGCAGCGAAAAGCGGTGTGCTTTGACTGGGACTACCGCGTGGACATCGAATACAACCGCAAGCCGCTCTTCTTCGCCGATCCCAAGGGCGTGCCGCTGCGCTCGCACATGGCGAACGCGTGGAAGATAACGCCGCAGTTGCTCGCGAGCGAATTTTACTCGGATCAACAGCGGGCGCTGGTGCTGGAGGTGATGAAGACGGTGATGGCTCCCGGGTGGACGGAAAAGCTGCAACAACAGGCCACGGATGACTACGGCGGCGACTGGGGCGAGGATCAGGCCATCGCGTTCTTCGGAGCGCCGGACGAGGAGCATTTCCAGTGTCTGGTGACCGGCTTTCACCTCACCCTGCGGGCGGGCAGCGGACATGACACGTCCTCGGCCTTCGGCGGCGGCATCGCGCACGGGCATCAGCCTTCGGGCTTTTTTGAAAAGACCGGGCATCCCGACAACATCTGGTGGTATCAATCCAAGCTGGCCAATGCGGTCTATGCGCTGCTGGATGAAAAGCAACGCAGCCGGGCCCGGGTGAAGGATCAGGTGCCCTGTGGCGTGACCGATCCGGCGGTGATGGCGGACCTCGACCGGCAATTGCGGAACCCGACGCCGAAGGAGATCGCACGGGTCGATGCGCTGCTGCGCAAGACGCTCGACCGCACCACGGTGTGCCCCGGCATCGAGCGCAACGACCGGCGCGAGGCGGAGATCCGCTTCCGTGGGCCGAAGGGGCCGTTTCCGGGATTGCCAATCGCGGAAATGGGCCGCGAACAGCGTGAAGCCATTGATCTAATGCTCGCCGGGTTCCTAGAGCCGTATCGCCAGGAGTATCGCAGCCAGGTGATGCGCTGCCTCAGGAAGCAGGGCGGCATCGAGGCTTGCAGCATCGCCTTCTACGAGCAGTTCGACATGGGCGCGGATGGCGAATGGGATGTGTGGCGCATCGAGGGACCGGCCTTCGTGTGGTTCTTCCGCGGAGCGCCGCATGTGCATCTTTGGATTCACATCGCCGATGATCCCGCGGCACCGGTCAGCTCTTACTTCGGATGAAATGAGGATGGCAGTAGAATGAGGGCAGCAGAATAAATCAAAAAATCAGCCCCATTCTACTGCCCCCATTCTACTGCCCCCATTCTACTGCCATCCTCTTCTCCATTCCCGCCCGAAGCCTCTTTGAACCATGACCCTACGGCATCTCATTCTATCGCCCCTGTTCTGCTGCCCGCTGCTTTTCTCCGCTGACGTGCCCATGCTCACCGCCGAGGAGGAGCTCGCCACCTTTCAACTGCCGCCGGGCTACCGGATGGAGTTGGTCGTCGGTGATCCGCACATCAAGGAACCTGTCGCCATCGCCTTCGACGGCAACGGGCGTCTCTTCGTCGCCGAGATGCGGGCCTTCATGCAGGATCTCGAAGGCACGGGCCAGCGGGAGAAAAACGGCCGCGTCTCGATGCATTGGTCGAGCAAGGGCGATGGCGTCTTCGACCGGCACAGCGTCTTCATCGACGGCCTCGTCCTGCCTCGCATGATCCTGCCCCTGGACGGAGCCCTCCTCGTGGCGGAGACCGACTCGAACGACCTGCACCTTTATCGCGACACCGACAACGACGGCGTGGCGGACAAGAAAGACCTCTGGTTCAGCGGCGGGCCGCGCGGAGGTAATCTCGAGCACCAGCCCAGCGGCCTCGTCTGGGCTCTCGATAACTGGATCTACGCCAGCTACAACGCCTACCGCCTGCGCTGGAACGGCCCGGGCCGCCCTCCGCTCCAGGAACCCACGCCTCCGAACGGCGGCCAGTGGGGCGTGGCGCAGGATGACCACGGCAAGCTCTGGTTCACCGGCGGCGCCGAGCGTGGTCCGCAGAACTTCCAGCAACCCATCCTCTACGGCGGCTTCAACATCACCGGGCAGACGCCGCATGATTTCTCCGAGGTCTGGCCGCTCGTCGGTCTCGCCGATGTCGAGGGCGGAGCGATGCGCTTCCGTGCGGAAGACAAGACACTGAACCACTTCACCTCCCCGTGCGGCAGCGAGATCATCCGGGGCGACCGCCTCCCCGCCGATCTTCGCGGCGACCTGCTCGTCTGCGAACCGGTGGGCCGCCTCATCCGCCGCGCCAAGGTCGAGGTCCGCGACGGCGTTACCCATTTGCGCAATCCGCACGAGCGCTCCGAGTTCATCCGCTCCACCGACCCGAACTTCCGTCCCGTGAGCGTGGCCAACGCCCCCGACGGCACCCTCTACATTACGGACATGTATCGCGGCGTCGTCCAGGAGGCCGTGGCGATCAAAGCGGGCAGCTACCTGCGCGGCGTCGTCGAAAAACACGGCCTCCAGAAGAACATCGGCCGCGGGCGCATCTGGCGTCTCGTGCATGAAAGCGCAAAACCCTCCGCCATGCCGGAGATGCTCGTGGAAACGCCCGCACAGCTCGTTTCCCATCTCGCGCATCCGAACGGCTGGTGGCGTGACACCGCGCAAAAGCTCCTCGTGTTGCGAAACGACGCCTCCGTGATCCCCGCCTTGCAAGCCATGGCGAAATCGCACGAGAACCCGCTCGCCCGTCAGCACGCGCTTTGGACTCTGGAAGGGCTCAATGCCCTCGATGCCGGCCTCGTGCGCGAGGCGCTCAAGGACGACGACGCCACCCTGCGCATCGGAGCCATTCGCGCCAGCGAGTCACTCCCGCCGGAAGCACGCGCGGAACTCCAAACGGCCATCCTCGCCCTCGCGAGCGATGCCGACCCGAATGTCGTCACCCAGGTGATGATGACCGCACACCGCCTCGCCTGGCCGGGGCATCGCGAGCGCATCGAGTCCCTCGTCTCGCAGCACCGCTCGCGCGGCGTGCAGGAGATCGGGCGGCAGCTCCTGCATCCACCAGCCTCCTATCTCACCGACGCACGCTTCAGCGAGGCCGACCGCAAGTTCCTCAGCCTCGGCGAAGTCGGCTACAAATCGCTGTGCTTCGCCTGCCATGGAAATGAAGGC